>NZ_QHJN01000167.1:0-17267 GCF_003947565.1 Actinomadura sp. WAC 06369
CCCCGTGGCCGCGGGGTCGCCCCCTCTCCGCCCCCGGACGGCCGCACCCGATCGGACCGTTCCCACGCGCATTGGGTAGTCGGGCGAGTACAGTGAGCGATGTCCCCCCAGTACCTCTCGGTCACTCGACCCCGACCCTCGGGAGCCTCGATGCCGCACACGCTCGGCAGCGTCCTCGTGGGCGCCGCCCTGGCCCTGCTGCCCGTCGCCCACTCCGAATCCGCCACGTCCCTGCGCCTGACGCTGAAGCATCCCGGCCGGGAGGGCGCCGCACCGCGGACGGCGACGCTGCGCTGCGATCCGCCCGGCGGCCGGCACCCGGAGGCGGTGCGGGCGTGCGGCGATCTGGAGGAGTCGGGCGGCCGCATCGAGCACGAGCCGGACGGCCGGATGTGCACGGCGGTCCACTCCCCCGTGACCGTCCGGGCCGAAGGCACGTGGCGCGGGCGTCCCGTCCGCTTCCGCAAGAACTACCCCAACGACTGCGTGATGCGCTCGCGGACCGGCATGGTCTTCGCGTTCTGAACGGCGGTCCGCTCCGGTGACGGGAGCGGCGGTGACCGGCCGCGACCGCCCGCCGGCGGCGGGCGCGGGCCGGATCACAAGACGGTCGCATGGACGGGCCTTGCGCGGGTAAAGCGCGCACACGGCCAATGCGAGCGCCGGAGAACCAGGAGGAACCGCACGCGATGTCACGAATGATCAGCGACGTGATGACCGCGGCCCCGCAGGCGCTGCCGCTGGACTCGACCCTCGACGAGGCGGCCCGCGTCATGCGCGACGAAGGCATCGGCGACGTCCTCGTCACCTACGCGGGCCGCCTGTGCGGCGTCGTCACCGATCGCGACATCGTGGTGCGGGCCGTGGCGGAGCGCCGCGACACCTCGCGGACGCCGCTCGGCGACGTGTGCACCGCCGAGCTGACGACCGTCCGGCCCGACGACGACACGGGCACGGCCGTCCGGCTGATGTGCGAGCACGCCGTCCGGCGGCTGCCCGTCGTGGACGCCCTGCAGCGCCCCGTGGGGATCGTCACCCTGGGCGACCTCGCCGTGGCGGACGGCGCCGGGCCGGGCACGGCGCGCCCGCTGCACGAGATCAGCAAGGCCGCCCCGAACAGCTGATCCCGGACCGAGGGTCGGCGCACGGCGAACGGCGAGATACCGTCAATGGTGTGACGCCGACCGACACGGTCCTGACCGACCAGCTCGCGCTGGAGATCGCGCGGCTGGGCGTGGTCGGGGAATCCTCCGACGTGGGCACGCTGCACCGCGTGGCCGAGCTGGCCGCCCGGGCCGTGCCCGGCTGCGCCGGCGCGTCCGGCGTCCGCTGGGCGCTGCCCCGGACGAACGGCGCCGCCCCCGCCGTGCCCGAGGACGCGCGTCCCGAACCGCTGGCCGCCGCGGCCAGCCACCCCGACATCGCCGAGATCACCGACCGCCAGCTCGCGCGCGGCGAAGGCCCCCTGTTCGACATGGTGCTGGAGCGGCGCCCGCTCGGGTCCGACGACATCCTGGTCGAGACCCGCTGGCCCGACACCATGGCGGACATGCTGCGGCGCGGCGTCCGCTGCTTCACCATGTCCCCGCACCTGAACGCGAACGTCATGGTCACCCTCACGCTGTACGGGGTGACGCCCAAGTCGCTCGGCTCCGGGCGCCACGCGCTGGCCGCGCTGCTGATGGCGCAGGGCAGCGCGTCGATGTCGAACACCCAGCAGTACGACGACGTCCACCGCACGGCCGTCCAGCTCCAGGAGGCGGTCGAGGCCCGCGCCGTCGTGGACCAGGCGAAGGGCATCCTGATGCACGCGCTCGGCTGCGATGCCGACGAGGCGTTCGCCGAGATGCGCCGCATCTCCCAGACACGGCACGTGAAGCTCACGGCGTTGGCCCAGCGTATCGTCGGTGACCAGGGGATCACCTAGCCGGGCGGGCGATGGCAAAGCGATCGTGAAGAGCAGGGCCCGGCCCGGTCAGGGCGACGGCCCATCCGGTTTCGCCGTGGCGAACGGACGAAAGGGAGATCGGATGCACGATCAGTTCGACCAGCTCGAGCCGGAAGCGATGCTGCGCGAGATCACCGAGCTCGAAGGGCGCATCGGAGAGCTGCGGCAGGCCGCGGGCCTGCCGGAGCCCGATCTGCGCGCGACGCTCGACGCGGCACTGGTCGAACTCGAACTCGCGCTGGCGGCGCTGCGCGCCATGGGCACCGAGCACGGCGCCGAGCAGGGCGGGTCGGCGGCGGCCGAGAACGAGCGGCGCGTGCTGCGCACGGTGTTCCAGGACGCGCCCGTGCCGCTGTTCCTGCTCGACCGGAGCAGCAGCGTGCGGCGGGCGAACCGGCAGGCCGCGTCGCTGCTCGGGGTGTCGGCGGGGTACGTGTCCGGCAAGCAGTTCGCGTCGTTCTGCGACCTGGCGACGCGAGCGGCGGTGCGGTCGCAGCTCGCGGCGGTCGTCCGGACGGGCCGGCGGCGGCGCGTGCAGGTCCGCTTCCTCGGCCGCGAACGCGGCATCGACGCCGTGGTGACGCTGGCGCGGGTGTGGATCCGCGGCGAGCCGGACCCGATGGTCGTGGTCGCCGCGGGCGCCGCCGGCCCGCCGCAGGGCGCGAACCCCCCGCAGGGCGGGGAGGGCGCGACGCGGGCGCGGCCGGCCGGCGAGGCCGGGAAGCGGGAGCCGCAGCAGCGGGCCGCGGGCGCGCGGCCGGCGGGGAGCGCGCCGCGCCCGGAACCGGCGCGGGCCGTCCCGCGCACGGCGGTCCCGCGGCGGCCGGACGCCGACGGGCCGGGGGCGCGGCGCGCCACGGCCGGGACGGACGACGCGCGGGCCGAGCGGGCGGCGCCGGTGCCGCAGGTCCCGGGCGTCCCGGCGGGCGACGACGAGACCGTCGCCACGCTCGTGCACCGCATGGACGTCCTCGCGACCGCCTGCGAGCTGCTGCTGGACGAGCCGGTGTTCAACGAGACGGTCGCGGTGCGGCGCTGCGCCCGGCTGCTGGCGGCCGAGCTGGCCGACTGGGCGTTCGTCGACCTCACCGGCCCCGGCGGCCCGGCGCTCCCCGGGGCGGGCGGCGCGACCGCCGCGGACGCCGTCCCGATGCTGCGCCGCCAGGTCGCGATGGGCCCCGACGACGAGCGGTCCGTGGAGGCGGCGCGGATGCTGGAGGAGCTGGAGCCCGTGCAGGGCACGCTCCCGCACACCGTGTTCCTCACCCGGCAGAGCACCGTGCGGCCGCACGTGGACGACCTCGAACTGCTGGGCGTCTGCCCGGACGGCCAGCCCGTCTGCGCGAAGATCGGCGCGACGTCGGTGCTGAGCGTCCCGATCGAGGACGGCGAGCGCTGCCTCGGCACGATCACGCTGACGGCCAGCGGCGACTACGGGCCGTTCGACCTCGTCGACCTCGGCGTCGTGCAGCGGCTCGGCCGGTACCTGGCGCTGGTGATCCGCGCGTCCCGGCTGTACCGGCGGCGCGCCGAGGTCGCCGACACGCTCCAGGCGGGGCTGCTGCCGAAGACGCTGCCGGAGATCCCGGGCGCGTCCGTCGCGGCCCGCTACCTGACGGCGACGCACGGCGCCGCCGAGGTGGGCGGCGACTTCTACGACGTGTTCCGCACCGAGGACGGCTGGGGGCTGATCCTCGGCGACGTGTGCGGGAAGGGCGAGGACGCGGCGGCCGTCACCGCCACCGCGCGGCACTGCGCGCGCCTCGCGGCCCGCTGGAAGCCGACGCCCGGGGACGTCCTCGGCGTCGTCAACGAGGCGCTGCTGGACGAGGACCGGTTCGTCACGGCGGTGATGGCGGGGCTCACGATGGAGACGGAGCGGGCGCTGGTGTCGCTGGGCGTGGCGGGGCACCCGCCGGCGATCGTGGTGCGGGCGGACGGGGTGATCCGGTCGGCGTCGCGGGGCGGGGTGCCGCTCGGGCTGTTCGAGGACTTCGAACCGGGCCTGGACGGCGTCGAGCTGGCCGTCGGGGACACGCTCGTCCTCTATTCGGACGGCGTCCTGGAGGGGTGCAACCTCCAGCGGCAGGAGTTCGGGATGGAGCGGCTGCTGGAGACGCTCGCCGCGCACGCCAAGGACAAGCCGGAGGGGATGCTCGCGGCGGTGGAGCGGGCCCTGCTGGAGTTCTGCGACGGCGATCTGCGCGACGACGTGTCGATGCTGGCGCTGCGGGTGGAACCGCCGTCCCTGAATTGAGCGGCCGCCCGCGCTCGCGCACGGAATGCGAAATCAATCCGAGAGATTGCGAATTCCCCGAAGAAACTGGTGCGCCCGGCAGACTTGACCTGCCAAATCGACTGGTCAGCGCACTGCCTGGGTACCCAAACAGCATGAGCGTCGACCCGTCACTCAAGCCACGCAACGAAACCGATCATGAGCGACTCGACCGGCAACTCATCGAAATGCTGCAGGGCTTCCGTGTCGCCGTCACGGGCGTGCAGATGCTCTTCGCGTTCCTGCTGACCGTGCCGTACGCGGCGGGGTGGGGAAAGATCGACCAGACGGGCCGGATCCTCTTCTTCATCGCGCTGTACGGGGCGGCATTCGCGTCGATCTGTTTCAGCGCGCCGGTGTTCCAGCACCGGATCCTTTTTCGGATGGACCAAAAAGAGATGCTGGTGCGCCGGGCGAACCGGCTCGGAATCTGCGGCGGCATCGCCCTCGCCCTGTCGATCTCGGCGTCCACCACATTGATCATGGAAACGCTGACGGCGTGGTGGGCGGCGGCCAGCACCGCGCTCTGCGTCGTGGCGTTGTGCGGCTGGCTGTGGTTCCTGCAGCCGCTGGGCCAGCGACTCCGGCTGATCCGCCGCATGGCCCGCACCACGCTCGAAGACATCCCCGGCACGGAGTAGCTTCCGGACCCCGGCTTCCGGACGACGGCCCGCGACGGGGCGCTCGCAACAGATCCGACTATGACCGACTGTTCACTTCTTTACCGGGTAATAGCACGTTCATGAGCGTGGACCCGGCCATGAAGCCTCGCAACGAGACCGAGCACGAACGTCTCGACCGGCAGCTGATCGAACTGCTGCAGGGGTTCCGTGTCGCGGTGACCGGCGTGCAGGTGCTGTTCGCCTTCCTGCTGACCGTCCCCTTCGCGGCGCGGTTCGACAAGGTCGACGACACCGGGGAGATCCTGTTCTACATCGCGCTCTTCGGCGCGGCGGCCGCGTCGATCTGCTTCAGCACGCCGGTGTTCCAGCACCGCATCCTGTTCCGGATGAACAAGAAGGCGATGCTGATCCGCCGCGCCAACCGCCTCGGCATCTGCGGCGGCATCGCGCTCGCCGTGTCGATCTCGGCCGCCACCACGCTGATCGTCCAGACCCTCACCGAGGACTGGTGGGCGATCGTCACCGCCGCCGTCGTGGGGGTCGTGTGCGCGTGGCTGTGGTTCGTCCAGCCGTTCCGGGACCGGGTGCAGGCCACCCGCGCGCTCGAGGAGGACGGAGGCGGCAAGGGCGCCGGGGACGGCGGCTGACCGCCGCCTCCCCCGGCGCCCGCCGCGTCAGTACGACTTGCCGAAGATCACGCGCTTGCCGTACGCGGACGGCTCCCCGCACTTCACGCACGCGCCCGCCTCCTCCGGCGCGTCCGCCGGGATGACGCGCGGGGTCGCCGCGGTGTCGGCCTTGATCGCGTCCTCGCACTCGGTGCGGCCGCAGTGCAGGGCGCGCGCCCACCCCTGCGCGACCTGGCCGGCGAAGGCGTCCCAGGAGTCGACGACCGCGGTGCGCTCCTCGCGGAACGCCTCGGCGCGGGCCAGCAGGAACGCCTGGAACTCGGCGAGGATCCCCGGGATCAGCTCCGGCACCTTGTCGAGCGGGATCTGCTCCTTGCCCTGCCCCTCCGCCGTCGGCAGCCGCCGCACGACGGTGGCGACGCCGGCCTCCAGGTCGCGCTTGCCCAGCTCGATCCGGACCGGGACGCCGCGCATCTCCCACTCGTTGAACTTGAAGCCCGGCGAGAGCTGCGGCCGGTTGTCGTCGACGTGCACGCGGATGCCCATCGACCGGACCGCCGCGCCCAGCCGCCGCGCCTCGGCGGCCGTCTGCTCGCCCTGCTCCTTGCGCCCGATCGGCACGATCACGACCTGGTAGGGGGCGAGGCGCGGCGGCAGCACGAGCCCCTTGTCGTCCCCGTGCGTCATGATCACGCCGCCGATCATGCGGGTGCTCATGCCCCAGGACGTCGTGTGCGCGAGCGTCAGCTTGCCCGCCTCGTCCTGGTACTGGATCTCGAACGCCTTCGCGAAGTTCGTCCCGAGGTAGTGGGACGTGCCGGCCTGCAGGGCGCGGCCGTCCCGCATCATGCCCTCGATCGTGTACGTGCGCACCGCGCCGGCGAACCGCTCGCCGGGCGTCTTCTCGCCCGCCACGACCGGCATCGCGGCCAGCTCGCGCGCGACCGCCGCGTAGGCGTCCAGCGCCCACATCGTCTCCCGCATCGCGTCGCCCTCGTCGGCGTGCGCGGTGTGGCCCTCCTGCCAGAGGAACTCGGTCGTGCGCAGGAACATCCGGGGCCGCATCTCCCAGCGGACCACGTTCGCCCACTGGTTCAGCAGCAGCGGCAGGTCGCGGTGCGAGTCGATCCACTTCGCCATGTACTCGCCGATGACGGTCTCGGACGTGGGCCGCACGACCAGCGGCTCCTCCAGGTCCTTGCCGCCCGCGTGCGTCACGACCGCCAGCTCCGGCGAGAAGCCCTCGACGTGCTCGGCCTCGCGCTTGAGGTAGGACTCCGGGATGAGCATCGGGAAGCACGCGTTGTCGTGCCCCGCGTCCTTGATCCGCCGGTCCAGGTCGGCCTGGAGCAGCTCCCACACCCGGTACCCGTACGGTCGGATCACCATCGTGCCGCGGACCGGGCCCCGGTCCACGAGCTGCGCCTGCACGACCAGCTCGTTGTACCAGGCGGAGAAATCCTCGCTCTGCGGCGTCACACCTTCTCGACTCACGCAGGACAGGGTACTGACCTGCGCCGCCCTGCACCCCCACCGTGCCCTTACGGTGACCTCCGCGCCACCACGCCCCGCGTGTCGGCCGCCCCACACCCCACGCGCGGGCGACTTGACGACCGGGTGCGGGACGGAGCAAATTCCGCGAGCGGAGGCCGTGCCGAGCGGCCGGCACGGCCGTGGCTGCGGTGCGGGCGCCGGCGTGTTGGGTAACCTCGCGTGATGCGCTGGTCCCAGATGTTCGTGCCCACCCTCCGCGAGGACCCCGCCGACGCGGACGCGCCGAGCCACCGGCTGCTCCTGCGCGCGGGGTACGTCCGCCTGCTCGCGTCCGGTCACTACTCGCTGCTGCCGCTGGCGGTGCGCGTCCGCGCGAAGGTGATCGAGGTCGTGCGGCAGGAGATGAACGCCATCGGCGGGCAGGAGATGCTGCTGCCGGCCCTGCATCCGGCGGAGCCGTGGCGCCGCTCGGGCCGGTGGGAGCTGATGGGCGAGGAGATGTTCCGGCTCCGCGACCGGCGCGGCGCCGAGCTGGCGCTCGGCATGACCCACGAGGAGATCTTCGCGACGATCGCGCAGGAGCTGCACTCCTACAAGCGGCTCCCGCAGCAGTGGTACCAGTTCCAGACGAAGTTCCGGGACGAGCCGCGCCCCAAGGGCGGCCTCATGCGGACGCGCGAGTTCACCATGAAGGACGCCTACAGCTTCGACATCGACCGGGCGGGCCTGGACGCGTCGTTCGACGCCTACCACGGCGCCTACACGCGGATCTTCGAGCGGCTCGGGCTGCCCGCGCTGGCGTGCGAGGCGTCCAGCGGGACGATGGGCGGCGCGGGCTCCACCGAGTTCATGTGCCCCGCCGACGTCGGCGAGGACCTCGTCGCCCACTCCCCCGGGTGCGGGTACGCGGCGAACATCGAGCGGGCGACGTCCCGCCTGGACGCGGTGGAGGACGAGCCGGGCCCGGCGGCGCCCGAGCGGTTCGACACGCCCGGCGTCCGCACCATCGAGGACCTCCTCGCCTACGACGCGCCGGGCGACCGGCAGATCAAGACGCTGGTGTACCTGCTCGACGGCGTGCTGACGCTCGTCCTGCTGCGCGGCGACCACCCGCTCAACGAGCAGAAGCTCGTGGACGTCACAGGCGCGGCGTCGATCCGGGCAGCGGAACCGGAGGAGATCCGGGAGGCGCTCGGAGCGCTGCCCGGCAGCCTCGGCGCGGTCGGCGCCGGCCTGCCGGTGATCGCGGACGAGGCGCTGCGCGGCCGCCGGAACATGTTCACCGGCGCGAACACCGACGACGTCCACCTGCGCGGTGTGGACGTCGGGCGCGACATCACCGTCGGCACGTGGGCGGACCTGCGGGAGGTCGCCGCCGGGGAGCCGTGCCCGCGGTGCGGGGAGCCGCTGCGGGTGGTCCGGGCCATCGAGATCGGGCACATCTTCAAGCTCGGCGACCGGTACTCCCGGGCGCTCGGCGCCGAGGTGCTGGACCCGGACGGCAAGCAGGTCCCGATCGTCATGGGCAGCTACGGGATCGGCGTCGAGCGGGCGATGGCCGCGATCGTCGAGACCCACCACGACGAGCGCGGCATCGTGTGGCCGCTCGCCGTCGCGCCGTTCCACGTGGCGGTCGTCCCCGCGCAGACCACCGAGGACGTGCTCGCGGCGGCCGAGGACGTCTACGCGGGCCTCGCGGCGGCGGGCGTCGAGGTCGTGATCGACGACCGGCCGGAGCGGGCGGGCGTCAAGTTCCGCGACGTCGAGCTGACCGGCATCCCCTACCGGGTGACGATCGGGCGCCGCGCCCTCGCCGAGGGCATGGCCGAGGTGACGGCGCGCTCGACCGGGGAGACCGAGAAGGTCGCGCTGGACGCGGTCGTGGCGCACGTGCGCTCCCTTGTTTCGGCCTGACGTTTTACCCTGGGTCCACCGGACGGGCGATGTCGGGAAACGGGGTCATGGCAGAAGTCACCGGAAATGAAGGCCGCTGGACGTTCGACGGCGCTCTCGTGCGGATCGTCCCCGGGAACGGGCGCGGCGTGCACCGGCTGCGGCGCATCCTCGGTGAGCTCGAGGTCCCGCTGGAGGCCGTCGCCGGGATCGCCTACGAGCCGGGCAAGAAGGGCGGCGTGCTGCGGGTCCGGCTTCGGCAGGGCGCGGACCCGCTCGTGCAGGCCGCGGGCAACGCGCTCGACGAGTCGTCCGACCCGTACCGGCTGAGCCTCGACAGGGACGCCGCGGCCCTCGCCGAGTACTTCGTCGACGAGGTGCGCAACACGCTGCAGATCGAGCAGATCGGCACCGGGCCGGTGGACCGGTACCTGCTGCCCGGGCCGAGCGTCCCGCTGCGGGCGTCCGGCGGGGAGGGGTCGGTGACGTTCGACGGGGAGACCGTCCGGCTGGACTGGAGCTGGATGGCCGAGGGCTCGAAGCAGAAGGCGGGCCCGAAGCAGTTCACTCTGGCGGACGTCCTGAAGGTCGAACTGCACCCGTCCGTCGGGCTGGACGAGGGGCACCTGCGGTTCCACATGAAGGACCAGGGCGCCCCGCCGAAGCCGAAGCACGACCCGTACTGCCTGACGCTGTGGGGCACCAAGAAGGAGGGCGCCTCCGCGATCGCCGTGGCCGCCGCGGTCGTGGCGCGGCTCCCGCACCCGAGCGCCCCGCCGTCCGACGACGTCCCGGCCCTACCGGAGGCGGCCGCCCCCGAACCGGCGGCGGCCGACGACCACGACGTCCTCCTGCGGCGGCTGCGCGAACTCGGCGACCTGCACAAGGAGGGCATCCTCACCGACGAGGAGTTCGCCACCGCCAAGCAGGCCCTCCTCCGCCGCTTCTGACGCAGGGCCGCGCGGGCGTGGCGCGCGGGCGGGGCTCCCTGTAGAACAGGGGCATGGCCGATCGCCGTCCGACGCTCGAAGACGTCGCCGCCCGGGCCGGAGTGGGGCGCGGCACCGCGTCCCGGGCGATCAACGGTTCCGCGCGCGTGAGCGAGCGGGCGCGGACGGCGGTGCTGCGGGCGGCGCGGGACCTCGGGTACACGCCCGACGCGGCGGCCCGCGCGCTGGCGTCCGGACGTCCGGGCGCCCTCGCGGTGGTGCTGGCGGAGGAACCGGGCCGCGGGTTCGAGCAGCCGTACCTCGGCCAGCTCCTGGACGGGATCACCGCGGCCGCCGGCACGGCCGGGACGGCGGTGGCGCTGCACTGCGCGCGGACGCGCGGTGAGCGCGCGACGGTGGCGCGGCGGCTCCGCGAGCACCGGACGGAGGGCGTCCTGCTGCTGTCCACGCTCCCTCGGGAACCGCTCGCCGGCCTGCTGCGGCGCGACGGGGTGCCCACCGTGTCGGCGGGGCGCCCCGGCGGCTCCGCAGGCGGCGCGGCGGACGGCGCGGGCTACGTCGACGCGGACAACCGCGGCGGGAGCCGGCGCGCCGTCGAGTACCTGGTCGGCTGCGGGCGGCGCCGGATCGCCGCGATCGCGGGGCCGCCGGAGCGGTCCGTCGGCGCCGACCGCCTCGCCGGCTACCGGCGGGCGCTGGACGGCCGTCCGGGGACGGTGGCGTTCGGCGACTTCACCGAGGCCGGCGGGCTGCTCGCGATGCGGCGCCTCCTGGCGCGGCGGCCGGACCTCGACGCGGTGTTCGCCGCGTCCGACGTGATGGCCGCCGGGGCGCTGCGCGAGCTGGAGCGGCAGGGGCGCCGCGTGCCCGACGACGTCGCGCTCGTCGGGTTCGAGGACACCGCGGCCCGCCGGCCGACGCTGCCGATGCTCACCACCGTCCACCAGCCCACCGAGTGCATGGGCCGGGCGATGGTGCGGATGCTGCTCGGCTCCGCCGGGTCGGACGTCCGCGAACCGGTCGTCTGCGACACCGGCCTCGTCCTCCGCCGGACGGCCTGACCGCCGCGCCCCGAAACCACCGCGCGCGCCCGAAAACCGTTTGACGTCGGCGGGAGCGGTGCCGAGACTCGGCTCCGGACCGCGATCACGAGGGGGAGAACAGTGGGGCACGTCGAAGTCGGGCATGTGCGGCATACCTTGCCCGACGGCCGGGTCCTGCTGGACGACGCGTCGTTCCGGGTCGGCGAAGGGGTGACGGCCGCGCTCGTCGGGCCGAACGGCGCCGGGAAGACGACCATGCTGCGGCTGATCGCGGGCGACCTGGCGCCGCAGGAGGGCACCGTCGCGCACAGCGGCGGGCTCGGCGTGATGCGGCAGTTCGTCGGCAACGTCCGGGACGACTCCTCGGTGCACGATCTGCTCCTGTCGGTCGCGCCGCCGCGCGTCCGGGAGGCCGCGGCGGCCGTGGAGGCCGCCGAGCTCGCGATGATGGAACGCGACGACGAGCCCACGCAGCTCCGCTACGCGAACGCGCTCGCGGGCTGGGGCGACGCGGGCGGCTACGAGATCGAGGTGCTCTGGGACGCCTGCTGCGTCGCGGCCCTCGGCGTCCCGTACGACTCGTGCCGGTGGCGCGAGGTCCGCACGCTCTCGGGCGGCGAGCAGAAACGGCTCGTCCTGGAGGCCCTGCTGCGCGGCCCCGACGAGGTGCTCCTCCTCGACGAGCCCGACAACTACCTCGACGTCCCCGGCAAGCAGTGGCTCGAGGAGCGGCTCCGCGAGACGCCGAAGACCGTCCTGATCGTCTCGCACGACCGGGAGCTCCTCGACGCCGCCGCCGACCGGATCGTCACCGTCGAGGCGGGGCGTGTGTGGGTGCACGGCGGCCGGTTCGCGACGTACGCCGAGGCGCGCCGCGACCGCAACGAGCGCCTGGAGGAGCTGCGGCGCCGGTGGGACGAGGAGCACGCGAAGCTCAAGCAGCTCGTCATGATGCTCAAGAACAAGGCGACGTTCAACGACTCGATGGCGTCCCGCTACCAGGCGGCGCAGACGCGGCTGCGGCGGTTCGAGGAGGCGGGCCCGCCCGAGGTCCCGCCCCGCGACCAGTCGATCAAGATGCGGCTGCGCGGCGGGCGCACCGGCAAGCGCGCGGTGATCTGCGAGGGCCTGGAGCTCACCGGGCTGATGAAGCCGTTCGACGCGGAGATCTGGTACGGCGAGCGGGTCGCGGTGCTCGGGTCGAACGGGTCCGGGAAGTCGCACTTCCTGCGGCTGCTCGCGTCCGTCGCCGAGACGGTCCCGCGCGGCACCGCGCCCGTCGCGCCGGTCGCGCACACCGGCGTCGGGCGGCTCGGTGCCCGCGTCGTCCCCGGACTGTTCGCGCAGACCCACGCCCGCCCCGACCTGGACGGGCGGACGCCGTGCGAGATCGTCATGACCGAGCACGCCCGGCTGCGCAACGACGCGATGTCGGCGCTCGCCCGGTACGAGCTGACGGTCTGCGCCGAGCAGCCGTTCGAGACCCTCTCGGGCGGCCAGCAGGCCCGGCTGCAGATCCTCCTGCTCGAACTCGGCGGCGCGACGCTCCTGCTCCTGGACGAGCCCACCGACAACCTCGACCTCGCGAGCGCCGAGGCGCTCCAGGAGGGCCTGGAGTCGTTCGAGGGGACGGTTCTCGCGGTCACGCACGACCGCTGGTTCGCCCGCTCCTTCGACCGCTTCCTCGTCTTCGGCGCCGACGGCTCGGTGTACGAGTCGTCCGAACCGGTGTGGGACGAGTCGCGCGTCGCCCGTCCGCGCTGAAACCCGTCCGCACCGAAGCCCGTCCGCACCGGAACGCCGGTGGCGCCCGCCCCAGCCCAGGAGGCGCCACCGGCGGGTCTCGCCCCGGTTACTTGCAGATGGCCGTCTCGACGAGGTTCATGACCTTGTCGTGCTTCTCCATGTACTCCTTGGTCATGGCCTCCATGGAGTCCTGCTTCTTGACGATCGCGCCCGGCAGGGCGTTCACGACCACGGTGACCTCGCGGCCGTCGGTGGTCACGCCGCCGCGGGACTCGTAGCCGTGGATGTCGCCGCCGTGGCCCCAGATCTCGGCGCACGACAGCGTGGTCTTGTCGAGGCCGAGCCCGAACTCGGTGTCGGGCATGTCGTCCGGCCCGCCCTTGACGGTCTTCTGCATCTCCTTCAGCTGGGCTTCGGGCAGCAGCCTGCCGCTGATCAGGGCGGTCTGGAACGCGTTGAGGTCGCGCGGGGTGGAGATCACCATGCCGGCGGCGCCCGAGATCGAGGGGTCCATCTCGGTGGCCTTCTTCAGCTCGCCTCCGGGCGGCGCGATGTAGCCCTCCATGCGCGGCTCCGGCACGCTCTTGTCCCCGGGCTTCGGCCACGTGGTGTCCTTCAGGCCGGCCCGCCGGATGACCCGCTCGGTGACCGCCTCGCCCACGGGCCTGCCGTCGAGCTTCTCGACCAGCATCCCCGCGATGATGTAGTTGGTGTTGCTGTACGACCGCATCTTCCCGACGGGGAAGTCGGCCTTGTGCTCCAGTGCGGGCTTGAGCAGCTCCTCGGCCGTGTAGGTCTTCGTCGGCGCCTTGCCGGTGTCGGCGTCCGCCCACTGGGTGTAGTCCGGGATGCCGCTGGTGTGCCCCAGCAGGTGCCGGACGGTGATCTTCTTGCCGCTGTAGTCCGGTCCCTCGACGACGCCGGGCAGGTAGGCGTCGACCGGTTCGTCGAGCTTCACCTTGCCCTCGCCGACCAACTGGAGGACGGCCACGGCCGTGAACGTCTTGGTGTTGCTGCCGATGCGCACGTGCGCGTTCTTCGGCGGCTCCTCGCCCTTCTCGCGGTCGCCGACACCGGCCGAGTAGTCGCGGGTCTTGCCGTCCTCGCCCTTGACCGAGACGACCACGCCGGGGAACCCGGCCTTCACCACTTCCTGCATCGCCTTCCGGACGGCCATCTCGTTCTTGGCGGCGCCGATCTCGGCCTGCGCGTCGGCCTCGGTACCGGTGGCGCAGCCCGTCAGGCCGCCCGCGAAGAGGGCGCCGGCCGCCGTCGCCGCGGCGAGCCGCCGGCGGCGCCTGGACGGGGCGGTCGGAAAGGCGGCGGGCTGGGGGTGCTGGGGCATGGGCTACTCCTCGAAAACCACCGGACCGGTGGGAGCGGGGACGTCTCAGGAACACCTCCACGATCTCGGGCCGCGGCGCCCGAATCGATAACGCACACGGGAAGAAACGCGGTGTAGCCAGCACTACCGGCCACGGTGCAGCCACCACGGCGAACGCACCCTGACCTGCATGAACGCGAAGGAAAGGGCCGAGTAACGGACGGACGCGGCAGGACGTCCGGGCGACTCGCCCGCCACCGACTCCCCAAAACGTTTTTGCCCGCTTTTTCAGAACCCGTTCCGCCAGGACGAACGTTTGCCGATCTGTTGAACGCACTAGACGTCGCTCTCGCCGGAAAATCATACGCTCGATCCGAAATCACGCCTTTTTCGGCGTCGAGTCCGCATTGTTCCCGGCCGGGCGGGGCGTCGCCGCGCCCGCCGCCGGCGGCAGGCAGAAAGGTTCCCGTACATGACGACGCAGATCCCCGTGGAGCTGGAGTCCGCCATCATGCGGCAGGTCAGCGACGGCGCGATACTGACCGACCTGCGCGCACCGGCCCCGGAGACACGGGACGAATCGCGCCCGCTCCGCTGGTCCGAGAACATCCAGGGCAACGTGCTCGCGGCGTTCAACAAGGACCAGCAGACGTTCCTGCTGCTGCGCTTCACCGACGCCGCCAAGGCGCGGCAATGGCTCGGCCGGATGGAACCGATGATCTCCGACACGCGGGAGGTCGAGGATTTCAACGAGCGGTTCAGCGAGCGCCGCCGCCTCCTCGGCCACGACCCGGCCGACATGGCCGCGACCTGGGTCGGCATGGCGCTGACCGTCGAGGCCCTCCGCATGGTCGGCGACGAGACGATCAAGAAGGACCTGCGGGACCCGGGGAACCTTCCCCGCGAGTCCACCATGGCGGCGTTCCTCCAGGGCGCCGCGAAGCGGGCCGACATCCTCGGCGACACGGGCGCCGACGATCCGCGCCACTGGTACTTCGGCCACGAGGTCCCCGGGCAGGACGACTGGAACGTCCACGCGATCGTCACCGTCGCCGCCGACCGTCCCGAGGACCTGCGCAACCGGCTGTCGCGCATCCGCGACCTGTGCGCCCGGCACCAGGTCGCCGAGGTCTACGAGCAGGCCGCCACGACACTGCCCGGCAAGGCCGCCGGGCACGAGCACTTCGGGTTCAAGGACGGCGTCTCCCAGCCGGGCGTCAAGCAGTTCCACCGGCCCGAGCCGTCCAGGGCGGGCGAGCGGATGAACCGTCCCGGCACCGTCCTCGTCGACCCGGGCGAGTTCGTCCTCGGCGCCGCGCCCCACACGATCGAGGACGGCCTCATCAAGCGGCCCGCCGGGGACGGCCGCGCCCAACTCGACTGCCCCGAGTGGATGAAGGACGGCTCGTTCATGGTGCTGCGCAGGCTGCGGCAGGACGTCGCGGGCTGGTGGGCGCAGATCGAGCGGCTCGGCGGCGACCGGTCCGCCGAGCAGAAGGACCGGCTCGCGGCCCGCATGGTCGGCCGGTGGCGCAGCGGCGCCCCGCTCGCCCACCACCCCGACGTCGACCCGCACACGTCCGGCGTCCGCATGGACAACGACTTCGACTACCGCGACGACCCGGCGGGCTACGACACCCCGCGCTGCGCCCACATCCGGAAGATGCACCCGCGCAACGGCCTCGCCGAGCAGCCGCCCGACGAGGGGAAGGCCGCGGCGAAGCGGCGGCTCATCCGGCGCGGCATCCCCTTCGGCCCGAAGTTCGACCCGGCGACGGGCGAGGGCAACGGCGCCGACACCGAACGCGGGCTCGTGTTCGTCGCGTTCTGCTCCGACCTCGCCGAGCAGTTCGAGTTCCTCCAGCAGAGCTGGGCGAACAACGACGACTTCCCCAACAAGGTCGTCCCCGGCCTGCCGAACTCCGAGAAGCCGGACGGCGTCGACCCGGTCATCGGCTCGTCCCCGTCGATGACGTGCCGGTTCTACGAGCGTCCCGCGAAGGAGGACGGCGCGGACGTCCCGCAGGAGCTCAAGATCGAACGGTTCGTCCGGACCCAGGGCACGGAGTACGCCCTCACCCCGAGCAAGAAGCTGATCCGGCGCCTCGCGGCAGGCGCGTGACGCCCACCGCCGTGCGCGGCACCTCGCCCGTTCCGGGAGGTGCCGCGCACTTCCGCCGTCAGCCGCCCGCCCCGACCGCGCACGGCTCCGCGCGGTGGACGTCCAGGCCCGCCCGCCCCGGCGCCAGGTGCGGGCGCAGGACGAGGTCGCCGTCGTAGTCGCCGCCGCGCTCCGGCCGGTACGGGAGGGGCTCCTCGGTCCCGAGCCCGCGGAGCCGCTCGTCCAGCCGCGCCGCCGCGCCGCCGGCCGTCCGCACGCGGTCGGCCCCGCCGATGACCAGCGGCGGCAGGACGGCCATGCCGCTGTAGAACAGCGTGCCGTGCAGCAGCGGGAACAGCAGCTCCTCCGCGTCGCCGTGGATGCCGCGCGGCCCGAACCCGGTGGAGCGGGCGCCGGCGGTGGTCACCACGAGGGCCCGCCGTCCGGCCAGGCCGCCGTCGCCGTAGCGGCGGGCGCCGGGCAGGCCGAACGCGAACCCCTGCACGAACACCCGGTCGAACCAGCCCTTGAGGATGGCGGGCATCCCGTGCCACCAGAGCGGGAACTGCAGGACGAGCGCGTCCGCCCACCGGAGCTTGTCCTGTTCGGCACGGATGTCGGGACTGAGCGTCCCCGCGGCGTGGGCGCGTTCGGACGCGTCGCCGACCAGCAGGCGGTCGCTGGGGTCGTGGCCGAAGTCGGCGGGGCCGACCACGGGGTTCCAGCCCATCGCGTACAGGTCCGACTCGCGCACCTGATGCCCGAGGCCGCGCAGGGTCTCCAGGCCGTGCTCGCGCAGGACGCCGTTGAGGGACCGCGGCTCGGGATGCGCGGACGTCCACAGAATGTTCACGAAGCCTCCATCGGATCGGTTCCGGACACCCCCGATACTCCCCGCCGACCCTCCCCGCCCGTCAGTGGCCCGTAGGCCATCATCCGAAAGGATCCGGCCACCCGCCCGCGCGCGGGTCCGAACCCGCGGCGGGTGAGGTAGTCCCGCTCAGGCAGCGCACTTCGCCCGCGTCCTCCAGCAGACGGGCGCGGACCGCGAACCACCGGTGGCCGCCTAGCTCCCCGGCCAGTCCCTCACAGGCGGCCAAGCCGAACCCGGAGCCCCCAACCATGGCAAGGGCGACCACCCAGCCGAGCCCCGCCATCAGGCTCGGCTCCACCCACTCGAGGCACCGGCGCAGCGCCGGAACAGCGCGGGGCGACGCCGGTGCCTCGAGTGGGTGGAGCCG
>NZ_QHJN01000168.1:0-17227 GCF_003947565.1 Actinomadura sp. WAC 06369
ACCCAGACGCCGCACTCGCCCACGCCGCGCCCGCCACCGGCACCCGCCCGGCGCCGCCGCGGGCCACCGGCGGCACCCGGCTGGTCGCGGGCGTCGCCGCGGTCGCGGTGACCACGGTCGTGGCGGTCATCGCGATGCTCGCCATCGCCCTCCCGGCGATCCTGGACGGCTCCGGGGCACCGGCCGCGGGGACCGGCGAACGCACCGCGCCCACGCGCGCGAACGAGGCCGGAGCCGGAGGCGACGAACCCGCCGAGACCCCCGGGCCCGAGACGCTGCTGACCCCCGCGGCGATCGGCGAGGCGATCGCGAAGTTCGAGGCGGCGTCCGGCGGCACGAAGTTCGCCCAGCTCACCGTCTACCCGGACCGCGCGTCCGCCGACGCCCCCACCGCCGGACGCCGCGCCGCCTTCGACAACTACACCTACGGGAAGGGCGCGGACGCCGCCGTCCGCAGCCGCCCCAGCGTCGCCATCACGACCGGCGACGCCGTGGTCGACCTCAAGACCTTCGCCTGGGACGCCCTCCCCGCGCTGATGAGCCGAGCCGAGCGGACGCTGAAGGTGCCGGAGCCGACGAACAGGTACGTGATCGTGAGAGCGGCCTGGGCGTTCAACGGCGACGCGCCCACCATGTTCGTCTACCTCGCCGACGAGTACGGCGGCGGCTACCTGGCCGTGAACACCGAAGGCAAGGTCGTCCGCACCGCCCCCGCCGACTCCTGAACACCGCGCGACGATGAGTCCGGGACGCGCGGACGGTCGAACCGATGACCGCGACCCGAAGGAGCCCACGTGACGACGTCCGCCCACCTGCGCAAAACCGCCCTGTCCCTGCCGGAGACCGGCGAGGAGCGCACCGGCTCCGGCACGACCGCGTTCGTCGTGCACGGCAAGCGCTTCGCATCGACCGGCGACCACGGCGAAGCGCGCCTGCACCTCCCCCCGGCCGAGGCCGACGCGTTCCTCGCCGCGTTCCCGGGAGCCGGGCGGCTGTCGGACCGGGGAAGGGCGGTCGGCGTCCGCGTCCCGCTCGCCGACATCGACGGGCAGCGGCTCAACCACTGGGTCCGCCGTGCCTGGCTGTCCCGGGCGCCCAAGCGCCTCGTGGCGCAGGCCGTCGCCGCGGACATCGCGACGGCCGGCGACGTCGGCGACCTGCCCAAGGCCATCGGACGGCCCGCCACCCGCGCCCTCACCGCCGCCGGCATCACCACGCTCGCCCAGGTCGCCGACCTCACCGAAGCCGAACTGCGAGCGATGCACGGCATCGGCCCGAAGGCCGTGGACGTCCTCCGCGAGACGCTCGCCGCCGACGGGCGCACGTTCGGCGAACCGCGCTAGCGACGGCCCCCCACCGGGCGGTCGCCGCCGGACGGCGCCGCCCGCGCCGATAGCATCGCGGCATGCGCATGCTCGTCGTGGACGCCTTCACCGACCGCCCCTTCGTCGGGAACCCCGCGGCCGTCTGCCTGCTCGACGAGCCCGCCGAGCCCGGCTGGATGCAGCGGGTGGCGGCCGAGATGAAGCACTCCGAGACCGCGTTCGCCCGTCCGATCGAGGCGCCCGACGCCGACTTCGAACTCCGCTGGTTCACCCCGGCCGCGGAAGTCGACCTGTGCGGGCACGCCACCCTGGCGACCGCGCACGCGCTGTTCGAGACCGGGACGGCCGCCGCGCGGCCGATCCGGTTCCGGACCCTGCACTCGGGCGTCCTGACGGTGACGCGCGGCCACGACGGCGGCCTGCGCATGGACTTCCCGGCATGCCCGACCACCGAGACCGGACCGCCGGACGGCCTGGCCGGCATGCTGGGCGCCCGGCCGCTCCGGGTGGGCCGCACGTCCCTGGGCGACCTGCTGGTGGAGGTCGCCGACGAGGCCGCCGTCCGCGGCCTCGCCCCCGACACCGGAGCCCTCGCCCGCCTGGACGTCCGCGGCGTCATCGTCACGGCCGCCGCCGACGAGGGCCGGGAGTACGCGTTCGTCTCCCGCTTCTTCGCCGCCGACCTGCTGCCCGGCGACCACGAGGATCCGGTGACCGGCTCCGCCCACTGCGCCCTCGGCCCCTACTGGGGCGAGCGCCTCGGCCGCACCGAGCTGGTCGGCTACCAGGCGTCCGCCCGCGGCGGGCTCGTCGGCGTCACGCTCCGGGACGACCGCGTCGAGCTCGCCGGCCGAGCGTTCACCGTCCTCGACGGCGAACTCCGCACCTGAACCCCGACGCGCTCGCGTCCGTCCGGCGGTCACACCGGGTCCGGCAGGTCCATGAGCGCGAGCTTCGCCGGGTCGACCACGGCGACGATCTCGGTGATCCGGCCGCCGGAGACGGTGAAGACCAGCAGGGAGAGCGGGGTGCCGTCCTCGCTCCAGGAGATGACGCCGGGACGGCCGTCGACCGTCGCCGCACGTCCCCGCGCCGCGCCCCCGGCCACTCGCGCGAGGGAGGCGACGTCGGTGGCGCCGAGCGTGACGAACCGTCCGTCCGGGGTGTGGACGGTGAACCTCACCTCGGGGTCGAGGACCTGCAGCAACCGCTCGAACCGACCGTCGCGGGCCGCGGCCAGGAAGGCTTGCACCACCTCGCGTCGTCCCCCGCCGTCCCCCGACGCCTGGGCGGCCTGCGCCTTCCTGCGGGCGCGGCCCCTTCTACACCGACGCGGAACGCGCGGCCCTGGCGCTGGCCGAGGCCGCCACCCGGCTGCAGGACGGCGCCGAGGGCGTCACCGACGCGATCTGGGACGAGGCCGGCGCCCATTTCACCGAGGAGCAGATCGGCGCGATCAACCTGGAGATCGCGCTGACGAACTTCTTCAACCGGATCAACCGCACCATCAAGGAACCGGCCGGACAGACCTGGGGCTGAGCCCGGCTGCCCGTCCCGCGGGTCACCCGGTTGACGGGACGCCGGCCGGGACGGGCCGGTAGCACAGGCGGACGACGCCCGAAGGGAACGTCGTGGTGCTCACCAGGTCCAGCCGCACGGGGCCGATCCCGTCGAAGATCCGCGGGCCCGTCGCCCACAGGTAAGGGCTGACGTTGAACCACAGCTCGTCGACGAGATCGCGGGCGAGGAGCTCGCGCGCCAGTTCCCCGGCACAGGGAACGATCAGGTTGCCGTGGTGCTCGTCCTTGAGCCGGCTCACGCTCTCGGCGAGGTCGCCGTCCAGCAGGGTGGCGTTCCAGCCCAGCGGTCCGGTCGCCGACCGGGACGCGACGTACTTGGGCATGCCGTTCATCCGGGCCGCGTACGCCTCGAAGCCGGGGACGTCGGCGAGCCCGGGCCAGACGGCGGCCAGCCCTTCGTAGGTCGTGCGGCCGACGACCATGGCGTCGGCCGCCAGCCACATCTCCAGCCCGGCCTGCATGCTGCCGGGATCGGTGACCAGCCACCCCTGCGGCTCGGCCGCCGGTGCCTCGAAAGCGCCGTTGACGGTCACGGCGACGTTGATGATCAGTCGTCCCATGGGGGCTCCTCATGTCGGGTGTTGCACCGGGATGTCGTGCCGGGCGGTCGCTACGCACCGGCGGCCAGCACCGCAGCGAGCTTGCCGAGGCTCTGGCCGAAACCGATCTCGATGCCGGCGATGGAATCGGCGGACTCGACGGTGCTGTCGGCGAGCCGCCACCGGGCCTCCAAACGCGTGCCCGTGCCGACGGGCCGCAGCTCGTAGGCGATGTGCGCGGTGAAGGCGAAGCCGCCGCCGGGAAGCAGCGGGGACAAGCGGTAGGCGAGGCGCTCCCCGGGCCGCACGTCCTCGACGACCCCTTCGGCCCGTCCGACGGCCGCGTCCGAGCCGTCGGCGTCCTCCAGGTCGCGGTACTCGAGGACGATCCGCCCGCCCGGCCGCGCCTCGAAGACGAGCTCGGAAACGCGCAGTCCGTCGGGCGCCCACCAGCGGGCCAGCAGGGATTCCTCGGTCAGGTGCCGCCAGACCGGCTCGCCGGGGGCCTCCAGCGAACGGACGAACCGGAACGACCGGCCGTCGGCCCACCGGTCCGCCTCCGCGGCGCGCCGCTCCGCGTCGAGGCCGGCGCCGTAGCGGTCGAAGGTCTCGTTGGGGCCGCCGGCCCGGTCCGCGGTGTCCGCGAGCCGGGTCAGCGCGACCGCCAGGTCCCGCAGCGGGCCGGGCCGCAGCGCGTAGACGCGGCGCTGCCCGGAGCGCTGGGAGGTGACGACGCCGGCGCGTTCGAGCGTCTGCAGGTGCTTGGTCGTCTGCGGCTGCCGCGCCTCGGCGAGCCGGGCCAGGACGCCGACGGACCGGGGCCGCTCGGCCAGCAGGCTCACGAGCCGCCAGCGAGCCGGATCCGCCAGCGCGGCGAGAAGCGGTGCGTCCATGGCCTGAAGTATTCTCCATAGAGAATATTCTTGTCAACGAATACTTCGGTATGCCATCGGCCACGGCCGTCTACTCGAAAACCTGTTGGCGGCCTGCGGCGACCACTGCTATCTTTCCGGAGGCCGTGCCAGAGAACGAGGAGGTGGTACCCGTGAACGCTGTATCGACATGGGTGCTCCCCTCCGGGGTCACGGTCGGGCGATAGGTCGTCCGGGAGCGCCGTTCATGAGCACTCCCCGAAAGGCACGACCATGCGCTTCACTTCCGAACGGCGCCTCGACGACGGCGTCCTCGAGCGCGAGTTCACCCTCGACGAGATCCCCGGCATCCTGTGGACCCCCGCGTCCGCGGCTGCCCCGGCCCCGCTGATCCTGGTCGGCCACCCCGGCGGGCTGCGCGCGATGTACCCCCGGCTGGCCGCCCGTGCCCGGCGGTCCGCGGCCGACGGCTTCGCCGCGGCCGCCATCGAACTCCCCGGAGCCGGCGACCGGCCGCGCTTCGCCGCCGCGGAGCAGGCCCGCGCCGACCTGCGCGCAGCGCTCGAGGCCGGCGAACCGGTCGAGGACGAGCTCGTCGACCGGCTCGTCCTCCCGCTGGTCGACAAGGCGGTCCCGGAATGGCGGGCCGCCCTGGACGCACTCCTCGAATTGCCCGAGATCGGCGGCCCCGTCGGGTTCTCGGGAGGAGTGATCAGCATCGGCGTCCGGCTCGCGGTCGTGGAGCCGCGCATAGCGGCCGCCGTCCTGTACGCGGGAAGCTTCGTGCCACGCGCCATCTTCGAGGAGGCGCGCCAGGTCACCATCCCCCTGCACGTCCTCCTGCAGTGGGACGACGAAGGCAACGACCGGCAGGTGGCCCTTGACCTGTTCGACGCCCTCGGCTCCAAGGAGAAGACGCTGCACGCCAACATGGGCGGCCACACCGGCGTCCCGCAGTTCGCAGGGGAAGCCGCCGCCCAGTTCTTCACCCGGCACCTGAGTTAGAGCCTGCGCCGACGCGAGATGAGCGGCGGCGTGCCCATGCCCCGGACGCGGCGAGGTCTCCGGTAAAGCGGTCATCGACCGACAAGACCGACACCGGAGCCCTCGTCCCCTCTCCCTGCTCAACCCGTGGGGGCTGTCTCGCAGGACTGCCTTGTGCGGCTACCCGCCGGGTAGCCGCACAAGGCAGAACGGTTCAGTTGCCAGGGGTCGTGGTCGCTAGTGCCGGGGCCTGGGGTGAGGCGCCCTCACCGGACCGGTCGGGCTACCGCCTCCACTGCTGCGCGGGGGCCACGCCGGGGAGGGGCTTGCCGATGAGGGCGAGGGGGATGAAGAAGCCGACCTGGCCGATCGCCATAGTGAGCGTGGCGAGGGCCTTGTCGTCGTAGTGCGCGGACGCCTGCGCGTACAACTCGTCGGAGACGCGCTCGCCGTGCGGGTCGGGGGTGAGGACGGCCTCGACCAGCGCCAGCGCGGCCCGCTCGGCGCCGGTGAAGTACGGCGCGTCCCGCCAGGACGCCACGGCGGTGATCCGCTCCTCGGCCTGCCCGGCCTTGCGGAGGTTGCCGGTGTGCAGGACGGTCAGGTAGGTGTTCCCGACGATCTGCCCGGCGCGCAGCTGCACCAGGCTGATGGTCGCCTGCGGGACCGAGTCGTTGCCGACGGCCCTGAACAGAGCCTGGCCGATCTCGCCCAGCTCGGGGACGAGCACGGCGGGGTTGGGCAGTCGGGACTCGGTCGCGGCATTGGCGGTGGTCATGGTGCGGTCCCTTTCGATCTTCGGTGATGCGGTGCCGGTATGACGGACGGCAGGGTTCGGATGTGACCGGTGGGCGGCACCGGTTCGCGGTCGGGTCACCGCTCGGGGACGGCCGCCTGCGCGGCCGCCGGCTCGGGCGCGGCCGTCGGCCGGTCGCGACGGCCGGGGCGTGGTCGCATGAGCAGGACGGCGGTCAGGACGGCGGCCAGGTAGAACGCGGCCGCGCCGAGCAGCCCGGCGGTGTAGCCGTGGGTGAGCGCCTCGGGGAGCGGCGTCCCGGCGGGCCGGCCCGCGGTGGCGTTGACGGCGACGCTGGCCAGGGCCGCCAGGCCGAGGGCGCCGCCCACCTGCTGGCTGGTGTTGATGAGCCCGGATGCGATCCCCGCGTCCTCGGGGGCGACGTCCCGCACGCCGCCGATCGTGGCCGCCACGAACCCGATGCCCAGGCCGATGCCCGCGACCAGCTGGGCGGGCAGCAGCACGGCCAGGGCGTTCTGGTCCGGGGTGAGCATGCTGAACCAGACCATCGCGGCGGCGGCCACCCCCATCCCGCCGGCCAGGACGACGCGGGGCGAGGTGCGGGCCTGCAGCTGCGGGCCGATGGCGCCGGAGCCGATGCCGATGCCGATCGCGAACGGCAGGTAGGCCAGCCCGGTGACCATGGGCGAGTAGTCCTTGATCGACTGCATGTAGAGGGTGAGGAAGTAGAAGGTGGCCAGCTGGCCCGCGCCCATCAGCAGCATGACCAGGTTGGCGCCGAGCCGGCCGCGGTCGGCCAGCACGCCGGCCGGGAGCATCGGTGCGCGCACCCTGCGCTGGATCGCGGCGAACGCGATCCCCAGCACCAGCGCGATCGCGCCGAACGCCAGGGTCAGCCCGTCGGTCGGGCCGTCGGACCCCGCCCGGTTGATCGCGTACACCAGGGAGCCCAGCGCGAGGGTGACGGTGACCGCCCCGGGCAGGTCGATGCCGCCGCGCTCGCGGGTGCCGGGGACCAGGGCGAGCGTTCCCACCAGCACCGCCAGCGCGATGGGGACGTTGATGAACATGATCCAGCGCCAGCCCAGGTACTCGGTCAGCGCGCCGCCCAGCAGCAGGCCGACCACCGAGCCCAGGCCGCCCATCGCCCCGTACACGCCCAGCGCCTTGTTGCGGCGGGGGCCCGCGGGGAAGGTGTCGGCGAGCAGCGACAGCGCGGCCGGCGCGATGACGGCGCCGCCCACGCCCTGCAGCACGCGCGCGGCGATCAGTGTGGCGCCGTCCTGGGCGACCCCGCCCAGCAGGGAGGCCAGCAGGAACACCACCAGCCCGGCCCGGAACAGTCGGCGCCGTCCGAACAGGTCACCGGCGCGGCCGCCGGCGAGCAGCATCCCGCCGAACGCCAGCGCGTACGACGTCAGGACCCAGTCCAGATCGGCCGGTGCGATGCCCAGGCCGGAGCCGATGACGGGCAGGCCGACGGTGACGATGGTGCCGTCCATCACGATCAGCAGCTGCGCCGCCGCGATCACCAGCAGCGCCAGGCCGGTCTTCTCCCGCGCGGGACGGGTTCGAGTTCGCGAAGTCATCGGGATCTCCTCAGTGAGCGGCGGCGCGGTGGACGGCGGCGGCCAGCCGGTCGTGTTCGGGGTAGGACCAGTTGAAGGAGAAGCGGCGGCGGGTGTAGCCGAAGGCGATGCCGCTACGGGGGTCGGCGAATGCCTCCGAGCCCGCCGAGCCGCCGTGGCCGAACGCCTCGGCGCTCAAGAACGGGTAGCGCAGGCCCTTGGCCTGGAAGCCCAACGCGTACTGGCCCTGCGGGCCGACGACCAGGTCACCGCCGACCGAGTGGAGCATGGCGAACCCGCCGAGGGTGTCGGGCTTGAGCAGCGGGGCGTGGCCGTCCAGCCCGCACACCGCCGCCGCGTACATGGCGGCCAGTCCCCGCGCGCTGCCCACACCGCCCGCCGACGCCTGGCCGAGCGCCCGCACCCGCCGGGTGTTGATGAACGCGACCTGGTCCAGCGGCGGGGTGGAGTTCAGGCCGTACCCGATCCCGGTGATGCTGTGCGGGCCCGGGACGTTCGCCCAGAACGCGGCGAGCTCCTCCGGCGTCGCCAGGCCCGGCAGCACCTCCCGGTACCGGTCCTCCAGCGTCTTCGGCAGCCCGAGGTGGACGTCCAGCCCGTGGGGCGCGCGGACCCGCTCCTCGAACACCTCCTGCAGGGAGCGGCCGGTGACCCGGCGGACCACCTCGCCCACGATCGCGAACGAGACGAACCCGCCGTAGCCGTAGGCGGTGCCCGGCCGCCAGTACGGACGCTGCCCGGCCAGCCTCTCGGCGATCACCCGGTCGTCGGCGAGCTCGTCCGCCGTCAGCCCGCCGTCGACACCGATCACCCCGGACCGGTGCGACAGCACCTCCCGCAACGTGATTCCGCCCTTCCCGGCGGCGGCGAACTCCGGCCAGCACCCGGCCACGGGCTCGTCCAGGTCGAGGACGCCGTCCTGCACCAGCAGCGCCACCACCAGCGTCGCCGCGCCCTTGGTCGAGGAGTACACCCCGGTCAGGGTGTCGCCGGTGACCCCGTCCCCGGCCCACAGATCCACCACCCGGCGGCCGTGCACGTACGCCGCCAGCTGTGCCCCGGACTCGCCGTCCTCGGCGGCCACCGCGGCGGCGAACTCCTCGCGCACCGCCTCGTAACCGTCGGCCACCGTCCCGCAGATCTCGAACTCGCTCATCGTTTGCTCCGTTCGTCGTTGATCGCAGCCATGACGAACGGGTCGCGGCGAATGTGACCGGCCGCGTGCGTCACATCGGCCGCGTGCGGTTCGTCAACGTCGTGAGTACCGGCGCCGGCAGGCGATGATGAGAGGCGATCATGGACGAGCGCGACTTCCTTGCCGAACGATTCGAAGAGCACCGAACGCACCTCAAGTCGGTGGCCTACCGGATGCTCGGCTCCCTGACCGAGGCCGACGACGCCGTCCAGGAGGCGTGGCTGCGGCTCGCCCGCTCCGAGACCGGCCAGATCGGCAACCTCGGCGGATGGCTGACCACCGTCGTCGGCCGGATCTGCCTGGACATGCTGCGCTCCCGCACGCACCGCGGCGAGACCCCGCTGGAGGCCCGCCTGCCGGACCCGATCGTGAGCGAACCGGCCGCCGACCCCGAGCAGCAGGCGCTGATCGCCGACTCGGTCGGGCTGGCGCTGCTGGTGGTGCTGGAATCGCTGACCCCGCCCGAACGGCTGGCCTTCGTCCTGCACGACATGTTCGGCCTCCCGTTCGAGGAGATCGCCCCGATCATCGACCGCACCCCGGCCGCGGCCCGCAAACTCGCCAGCCGCGCCCGCCGCCGCGTCCAGGGCACCGCACCCGAGCCCGAACCCGACCCGGCCGCCCAGCGCCGCGTCGTCGACGCCTTCCTCGCCGCCGCACGCGGCGGCGACTTCGACGCGCTGGTGGCCGTCCTGGACCCCGATGTCGTGCTGCGCGCCGACGGCGGCGCGGCCCTGCCCGGCGGCATGCGGGTCCTGCGCGGCCGCGAGGCGGTGGCCGGCCAGGCCGCCACCTTCCACCGCATGGCGACCCTGACCACCAGCCTCCCCGTGCTGGTCAACGGAACAGCCGGGCTGGTCAACACCCTCGACGGCGAACGGTTCTCGGTCATGAGCTTCACGGTCACCGACGACAAGATCACCGCGATCGAGATCCTGTCCGACCGCGACCGGCTGGCCGCCCTCGACCTCACCGGACTCGAGCTCTGACCACGCCCCGCCGGCCGGGGACCGAGGAAACGAGGCATCCGCGCAACGCGAAACGGATCTGAGTGCTGGACGCGGCCCTGACGACGGTGTCCGACCGGATCGATCACGACGGCCTGCTGGAAGCGCTCGAAGGGTTCCCCGCCAGGGAACTTGTTCGAGCGTGGCTGAAGGCCAGGGTCTTCAAACCGGACCAGGGATTCCCGCCCACCTAGAAGGCCACGCCACAAGGGGGCATGATCAGTGAGCCTTGCGTTGGGCCGCGACACCCTTCCCGACCCCGAGCGGGCGGCGTCGGGTGAGAAGCTGTCGGCCCCGGGCGGCTTCCAGCGCGAAGGACCTGCACGGCGGCTGATACCGCAGCTCAGGGCATCCCAGCATCACTTCGCCGCCCCCCGAAGAGGCATCAGGTTGTGGCTGGGTCTTCGGGGGAAGCGGCGAGGGTTTCGCCGTCTCGGTCATCTCTGTCGGCGGGAGCGGCGCGATCCTGGTCCTCCTTCTTCAGGGACGCTTCGGCTCGGACGGCGCGCTCGCGTTGTGCCGAGGCGTCGGCGCGGGCGGCCGCCAGGTCGGTTTCGAGTCGGTCGCAGAGGGCCTGGCGGGCGGCGAGCGCGCTCTGCGCGGCGGCCGCCTCCTCGGCCGCCTTCTCGGCCGCGGCTTGAAGGGATTGCTGGCGGAGTTCCAGGGCGTCGACTCGAGCACCGGCCTCACGCCCGTGGCGTAGGGCGTCGTCGCGGGCCTGCTCGGCAGCGTCGGCCCTTGCCTGCTGGGCACGGGTTTCGCTCTGCGCGGCGACCAGAGCCTCTCGGACGTTCGCCAGTGCCGCGGCGCTGTGCGTCAACTCGGTCTGGAGAGCCTGCGAGCGCTCGGTCTGGGCTTGTGCGGCGGCCTCGAACCGGGCGCGCTCCTGCTGGTGGGCGTCGCGGGCGTCCCGCAGTTCGGCGGCCTTGGCATCGCGGGCGGTCTCGGCGGCGGCTTGCGCGTCCCGTGCGGCATCGAGCGCGACGCGGTGCGCCGCGATCGCCTCGGCGGTGTCGACGCGGACCTGCTCCAGGGCCGCGCGGTCGCGGGCGGCGTCCTGCTCGGCGGCCCGCTGCGCGGCGCGGGCCGTCTCGGCGGCGGCGACCGCTTCCTCCCGCGCCTTGTCGGCCGC
This sequence comes from Actinomadura sp. WAC 06369, assembly GCF_003947565.1. Classification (NCBI taxonomy): domain Bacteria; kingdom Bacillati; phylum Actinomycetota; class Actinomycetes; order Streptosporangiales; family Thermomonosporaceae; genus Actinomadura; species Actinomadura sp. WAC 06369. Next base: position 10,981 of record NZ_QHJN01000168.1, read on the forward strand.
CAGGGCGCGGGCTTCGGCGTCGGCCTCCGCCTGCCGGGCCGCCGTCGCTTCCGCTTCCGCGCGCCGCACCCGCGCCAGAGCCCCGTCCTGTGCCTTGGCGAGAAACTCCTGGAGGCGGCTCAGCTGGTCCTGCAGGACGCCGATGGCCGTGGGCACCTGCTGCGCGAGCGCCTCGGCCTGGCGGAGCGGTTCGTCCACCGCGGCCGCGTCGGCCGCACGGCGGTCCCGGCTGGCCTGATCGGCATGTGCCTTGCTGCAGTACTTCGGGGGCCGGCCGCGGCCGTGCGCGGGGAGCGGCTCGGTGCAGCCCGCCAATGCGCACTCCCCCGCCGACGCCCGCACCGGCGTCTCGGCGGCTCCTCCGCCGGGCTCAGGGACGAACCCCACACCCGGGCCGTCGTTCATGACCGAAGCCCCGGACGGCGACTCGAGGCCGTCGCTCCCCACCGCCGCTCTGGGCACCGGTGGGGCACCGCTCACAAAGGCTGTCGGTTCAGTACCCACCGACTCGTCGACGGCCTTGTCACTGCTGCTATCGCTGCTCACCCGCGACACCTTAGCCTATTTTCGCTTCGCGACACGCTTAATAATTAACGCGACACGCTAAACGCGTAAGAGTGAAACGATGGAGGCTCCGGGATAATGACGGTTATCCTGGTGTGCATGATCACGAGCGGCGAGCCACCCACGACCGACCTCCCGAGCGGCACCGGCGAGGCGGGGCCCGAACCGATGGCGGGGGCGCCGCTCGAAGGCACGATGCTCGTTCCCGCCGCGGCGCCGCCCCCCGCCGCGGAATCGGCCGCGGGGCTCACGCCCGAGCCCATCGGTCAGGCCGTCGCGCTCCTGCCCGCGTTGCAGCCCGACGAGCCCGGCGACCGCTACGGTCTGCGCGCGTTGACCGCCGCGTGGCTGCGGAGCCAGAGCAGCGACGCGACCCGCCGCGCCTACTACCGGGACCTCGCCGTCTGGCTGGACTACTGCGCCCGCACCGGGCTCGACCCGTGCGCCGCGCGCCGCGCCGACATCGACGACTGGTCGGCGTCCATGACCGTCGAGGTCCGCGGCCGGACGCGCCCGCCGAGCGCCGCGACCCGGGCACGCCGACTCGCGGCCGTCTCGTCCTGGTACACGTATCTGCAGTCCAACGACGTCACCGAGCGGAACCCCACGGTGCTGGTCAAGCGGCCGACCAGCGCGCAGATCGCCGCGTCGGCGCGCAAAGCCCCGACCCTCAGCGTCACCGAGACCGCGCTGCTCCTCGACACCGCCGAGCGCCGCGCCGTCGACCAGGGGACCGAGGCCGCATGGCGCGACGCGGCCGTCACCGCCCTGCTGTTCTACACGGCGCTACGGGTATCGGCGTTCACCAGCGCGGATCTGACGGACCTCAGCACCGAAGCCGGGTACCGCGTGCTGTGGCACAGCGCCAAAGGCAAGGGACCCGAGGGCCGCGACTATGTCCGGTTGGACGGTGAACTCTGCCGGGTGCTGGACGCGTACCTTTCCGTCCGCGCGGGCAGGCACGGCGGCTCGTGCCCGCCCGGGCCGCTGCTGGTCACCACCCCGCACCCCTTCGACCGGTCGAAGACCGGGGACAAGCGGCTGACCCAGCGCGATGTCACCAACATCCTGCGCAGGCAGGCCCGGCTCGCCGGGTTGCCGGCCGCGTCCAGGCTCAGCCCGCACAGCGGACGCCGAACCGTCATCACGACCCTGCTCGGCAACGACGTCCCGCTCGCCAAGGTGCAGGACCTCGCCGGCCACGCCGACCCGCGCACCACCCGCGGGTACGACGACACCAACCACAAGCTCGCCTCCTCCCCCGTCACCGACCTCACCCGCATCCTCGCCCGCCACCGCGACTCCTCCCCCACCACCGACGGCCGTTGATGGATGCGTCACCGACGCATACGAGGCGCCTTCGGCGTGATCGGGCCTGCGTGGCCTGGGGGCGATGAAATGGCCCCATGGGTCGGCAACCGGTCGGGATGGACGAGCTTGTCGAGCACTGGACGGCGCTGGAGGACGAGCTGGAGCTGCTGGTGACGGGCAAGCATGGGGGACGGCCGGAATAAGGTGGCGTCGAGCCGGGCGGCCGGGGAAGTCGACGACGGGCACGGCGGTGACTTCCGCAAAGCTGATGTGACACATAACGTTGCCGAGTCAATTGGGCGTCAAGCCCCGGCGCTCATGGCGCGGGGTTTGTCCTGAACCGGCGGCTGATGTGCGCCGTCCTACCGTAGGTGGGTGCATTCTTTCGGGTTACGAGTAAACGCCGATCGGGTCGTCTCTGGGGAATCGCGAGTGGGATCTTTCTGGTCACCGCGGCAGCGGCGTTCGTCCTGGCGGCGAAGAACACGAAGGTGTTCGGTGGCGGCACCGATGGCCTGAGTGCGTTCATCGCGCTGGTCTCACTCGGGGTCTCGACCTCGTCGGGAGTGCTGGCCTACCGGGCGCTGCGTCTGGGTGAGATTGACACCAGGGCCCGGGCCGACGACCTGTCCGGTCTGGTGCGGGAAAGGGAGGCCCAGCAGCTCGGGCAGCTGCTGGGCGATGACGCCCGCACGATCGATGTGGGGTTCGCCCTGACCGTCCAGCACGAGGTGGAAGGCGCCGCCGACACCGGCACGCTCAACGATGTGGTCGGCTACTTTCTGGACCTTCGTCCGCAGCGGCTGGTCATCACTGGGGAGCCCGGGGCAGGCAAGACCGTCCTGGCGATCGAGCTGATCCTGGGACTGCTGGACGCGCGCAAACCCGACGAGCCGGTGCCGGTGCGGATCTCGGCCACCGCCTGGGACCCGGGGACAGGGCGGAAAGACCCCCGGACCGGCAAGCGGGACCTAGGGCCAGAACCGCAGGACCTGCTGGTCGACCACCTGATCCGGACGTTCGGATTGCGCTCGGCCACGGCCCGGGCACTGGTGCGCGACGCCATGGTGCTGCCGGTCATCGACGGGCTCGATGAGATGGACCGCACCGACCGGCCCGGCTACAACTCCGCCGCCGGCCGCACCCTGGACAAGCTCAACCGCTACCGGCACGGCCGCGACAAGGCTCCAGTGATCCTGACCTGCCGCACCGGCCAGTATCAGTCCCTGACCGGCGGCCAGGCCCAGGCCCGCGACGCCGTCCGCGTCGACCTGTCCCCCGTCACCGCCGACCAGGCCGCACGGTTCATCGCCTCCCACGCCGGTCCCGACCACGTCCCGCGCTGGAACCCCGTCCTGCACGCCCTCCAGCAGCCCGCCCACCCCCTGGCCCGAGCCCTGAACACCCCCTGGCGACTGACCCTGGCCGTCACCGTCTACCAGCAGCGATCGGCCGACACCGGCGACTACATTCGCGACCCCGCCGACCTCACCGGATACGACGATCCCGACGCCATCCACCACCACCTGCTGCAACAGTTCATCCCCGCTTCCGTCGCCAACACCACCCTCAACAACCGCAACCCCCACCGCTATCGGCCCGACCAGGTCCACACATGGCTGACCGTCCTGGCCCGCCACCTCGACACCAACACCGACATCGTCCTGCACGAACTCTGGCCCATCGCCGGAAACCGCCCCCGCATCCTCACCTCCCTCCTCGCCGTCCTCCTCACCGCTCTACCGATCACCACGATGCTGGCCATAGTCACCACAGACGGCTACTATCCAGCACCGACCGCCGCCTGGTGCGCCGTGATCTTCGCCTTGATCCCCGGGATCTTCGCCTGGGCACACCCGCGGCCCGCCCCCACACGCCTGGATCTGTCCCGGTTCAAAACTCGCTCCGGCCGCCGAAAAATCACCAAGTGGCTCGCGATCGGGTTTGTGGCAGGACCCGCGCTGGGGCTCGCGACCGTGCTCGCGGACGCGCTCACGGGCGGGCTCGTGCCCCTACTCATGGAGGCCTTCGAGGACTGGCGCACTGACGGGTTCGCGGACATGTTCCCGGAGTTCGCGAGCAGGCTCGCGCCCGTGCTCGCGGACTTCGCGAATGGACTCACGTACGGGCTCGCGGTCGCACTCACGGGTGGGCTCGCGGTCGCGCTCACGGTCGGGCTCACGTACGGGCTCGACCCCTCCGACACAAGCGCCAGGGCAGATTCCCGCGACCTTATCCGTCAAGACCTCACCAGATGGCTCACGGGTGGGCTGACGTTCGGGCTCATGTTCGGGCTCACGTACTGGCTCACAGGCGGGCTCGCCGACGACGGGCTCGTGTTCGGGCTCGCGATCGGCCTCATGTTCGGGCTCGCGGGCGGGCTCACAAGCGGGCTCACAGGTGGGCTCGCGGTCGCGCTCACGGGCGGGCTCACGTTCGGGCTCACGTTCGTCCTCGCCGACGACGAGCTCACAGAGGGGCTCACCGGCGGGCTCACGTACGGGCTCGCGTACGGGGCTATTATCTGGGCTTTCAGTGGGTTCACGGTAAGGCCCGCCGGACTTGCGTCAGCGCGTTATCTCATGCTTCTGATCTGCATGAAACGGCGTCTCCCCCTACGCCTCGGCCGCTTCCTGAACTGGTGCTACACCGATGCCGGATTGATCCGCACCGCGGGCATCGCCTACCAGTTCCGCCACCGCGAACTCCAAAATCACCTGCTATCAACACCGCCCGTACCGCCGCAACGGGTGACCCAACCCAGCCAATGACACCCCTGCCGGGGGGCCGGAATACGCCAAAAAGGGATCACGGCCTGACGGTTGATCGTTAGGGTGATCGGCGTCGAAATGGGGGCGGTAACGGCTGGGGTGTCCTACGAGGCAGCCCGGGCCCGGCAGATGGCCGGGACCGCGATGCGCAAGGCGGTGCGGTCCAAGGACAACCCGGCCGACCTGATCAACGTGGCGTTGGAGGAGTTGGTCCGCGCGCGGTGCGAGCCGCCGGCTACACCGCCTTGGACGCGATGAGTACCGCGGGCGCCACGCTGTCGAGTGCGGCACCAACGGCTCAAACGCCGCCCGCGTCAACGAATGGCTCTACATCGACGCCACCCTCGACCAGCTGAAAGACCAGGGCTACCGGTGCTGGAAGAGGACCTCGCGCGGCTGTCGCCGTTCGCCCGCCGCCACATCAACGTGAACGGCAGGCACCTACTCCTTCAGCCGGCCCGACTTCGGCCCCACCGGCGTCCGCGCGCTCCGCGACACCGACCAGCCCGACTGGGATGAAGACCAGTCGTAGTGCCTGCTCATGGATCCGCCGCCGGGTCGCCGGGAGGCAAGGGCTCTGGTCTTGTCGCCGGGATCCGGCGGTGGAGTGGACGGCGTCCTCCTCGTCCCCGCCGTCCGATGCCGCCAGGCCGCCGCTCGCCTCGACCCCCTCATCCTCGGGTGTCTGAGAAGTCCCCGATGAGCTCTGGGGTGTGGTCGGGCTTGGCGGCGGGCCAGGCCGGCGGCCGGTGCACGCAGGTGAGGGGGTTCAGTTGTTCTTGAAGGGGTTGAGGGTGCGTCCTGCGAGGTAGCTCAGGCGGATGGGCAGGGGTTTCATGGCGGCGGCAGAGATCTTGTTGACGAGGCCGGGGATGCACACGGGTTTGCCGTTCTGGACGGCTTTCCAGCCTTCGGCCACGACGGCTTCGGGTTGCTGCCACAGGATGCGGGGGAGGTGGTTGGCTCTGTCGCGGGTGCCCATGACGTCGTGGAATTCGGTGTGGGTGAAGCCGGGGCACAGGGCGGTGACGTGGATGCCGTGCGGTTTGAGCTCCATGTCCAGGGCCTGGGAGGTGTTGAGGACGTAGGACTTGATGCCGGTGTAGAGCAGGCTGGCTGCGGGTGGTGCGAACGCGGCGACGGAGGACAGGTTGACGATGCGGCCCCAGCGGCGTTTCTTCATGCCGGGGATGACCAGGTGGGCGAGTTCGGTCTGGGCGGTCACCATCAGCTGGATCTCCCCGGCCAGGGTGTCCCAGGGGGTGTCGGCGAACGCGGTCTTGCCCGACAGGCCGGCGTTGTTGATGAGGACGTCGATGTCCAGGCCTTGGGCGTCCGCGTAGTCCATAATCGCCTTGGGGGCGGCGGGGTCGGTGAGGTCGGCGCCGAACACCTCATAGCGCCGCCCACCGTGCTGCCGGGTCAGTTCCGCGGCCAGCTCCTGGAGGCGGTCGGTGCGGCGGGCGACCAGCAGGAGCTGGTAGCCGCGGGCGGCGAGGTGGCGGGCGAACGTGGCGCCGATGCCGGCGGAGGCGCCGGTGATGAGCGCGGTGCGGGGGGTGGTCACTGTGGGGTTCCTTCGATCGCGTGGGGGGCGGTGA
>NZ_QHJN01000169.1:0-16958 GCF_003947565.1 Actinomadura sp. WAC 06369
CCGCAGCACCCCGTCACCACGCATGCCCCCCGAGCGACAGCGGAGGCCCGGATGCGCAAGGAGACGCTGGAGAGCTTCGTCCTCGGCGACGTTCTCCGGTCGCAGGCGCAGATTCACCGCAGGCAGACCTTTCTCAGATTCCGGGACGGCGACATCAGCTACGGCGAGGTCGACGCGTCCGCCGACCGGCTGGCGCGGGCGCTGTCCGGCGCCGGCGTCGCGCGCGGCGACCACGTGGCGCTGATGCTCCCGAACTGCCCCGACTTCGTGCCCCTCGTGTTCGCGCTGGCCCGGCTCGGCGCCGTCGCCGTCCCGGTCAACACCGGCTACCGGGGCGAGCTGCTCCGGCACGTGCTGACCAGTTCCGACTCCCGCTGGCTGATCATCGACGGCCCGTACGCCGAGCGGCTCCCCGACCTGGCCGAGCGGCTCCCGAAGCTGGCGGGCGTGCTCGTCCGGGACGCGGCCGGAGCCGGGATCCTCCTCGACCGGCTCGGCATCCCGGCCCGCGAGCTGGGCGGCCTGCCGGACGACGGGGACGGCCCGGTGCGCGTCCCGGTCGGGTTCGGCGACCTGCAAGCGATCATGTACACGTCGGGCACCACGGGCCCGTCGAAGGGCGCGATGGTGCCGCACGCGCTCGCGCTGACCTGCGCGTACGACTCGCTCGACTTCCTCGACCGGTGGGGGAAGACGATCTATTGCCCGCTGCCGCTGTTCCACGCGGCGGCGCTGTGGGACGGGATGCTGTCGGCGCTCCTCGGCGGCGGGTCGATCGCGATCGTGGAGAAGTTCAGCGCGTCCCGGTTCTGGGACGACGTGCGCCGGTTCGACGCGCGGGTGTGCATGAGCGTGTTCTCGATGATCCCGATCCTGCTGAACCGGCCGCCGTCCCCGCGCGACCGCGACCACCGGCTCGAGACGTTCTACATGGGCAAGTCGAACCTGGACGAGCCGCTGCGCGAGCGGTTCGGGGTCCGGTCGGTCGAGACGTACACGAGCACCGAGGCGGGCATCGCGACGGGCAGCCCGTACGGGGAGTGGCGGACGGGCTCGTGCGGCACGGCGCACGAGGAGCGGTTCCACGTCGCGGTCGTGGACGAGCGGGACCGGGAGGTGGGGCCGGGCGAACCGGGCGAACTCGTGCTGCGGCCGAAGCAGCCGTTCGTCCTCACGACCGGTTATTACGGCGCCTGGGAGGCGACCACCCGTTGTTTCCGGAATATGTGGTTTCACACCGGAGACCGGGTATGGCGGGACGAGGACGGCTATTTCTTCTTCCTCGACCGGATGAAGGACGCCATCCGCCGGCGCGGCGAGAACATCTCGGCCTTCGACCTGGAGTGCGAGATCAACGATCATCCGGCGGTGCTGGAGTGCGCCGCGATCGGCGTGCCCTCCGAGCTGGAGGACGAGGACATCAAGGTGTCGGTCGTGGTGCAGCCGGACCTCGGCCTCGACCCGGCCGAACTGATCGCCTACTGCGAGGAGCGGCTGCCGCGCGCGATGGTCCCCCGCTACGTCGAGTTCGTGGACGCCCTGCCGCGCACCCCGACCGACAAGGTCGCCAAGTACCGGCTGCGCGCCCAGGGCGAGGGCGGCATCACCCCCACCACGTGGGACCGGGAGGCGGACGGCCGGTGAACTGGGACGACACACCGCAGCAGGCCGCGTTCCGCGAAGAGGTCCGGACGTTCGTCAGGGAGAACTTCCCCGCCGCGTACAAGCCCGCGTGGCGCGAGGAGCAGAGCCTCGAACCCGAGGACGTCGCGGGCTACAACTGGCCGGTCGACCGTGTATCGGACGATCCGGTAAGGCGGGACGGCGCGCGCGCGTGGGCACGCGCGCTCGCGCAACGCGGATGGATCGCACCCCACTGGCCGTCCGAATTCGGCGGTGCGGGCCTGTCTCCCATGGAGGAGTTCATCCTGCACGAGGAGATGATGCGCGCGCGCGTCCCGACCGTGAACGGCATCGGCGCGTTCCTCCTCGGCCCGACGCTCCTGATGCACGGGACGGACGAGCAGAAGGCCGCGCACCTCCCGCCCATCGCGCGCGGCGAGGCGACGTGGGCGCAGGGGTTCTCCGAGCCCGGCTCCGGCTCCGACCTCGCGTCCCTGCGCACCCGCGCGGTCCGCGACGGCGACGTGTACGTGGTGGACGGGCAGAAGGTGTGGACGTCGCTCGGCCAGTACGCCGACTGGCTGTTCGTCCTCGTCCGCACCGACCCCGGCGCCGACCCCCGCCACCGCGGCATCACGTTCCTGCTCGTCGAGGCGGACGCGCCGGGCGTCACGATCCGCCCCATCACCGACCTGCGGGGCGCCGCGCCGTTCTGCGAGATCTTCTTCGACGGCGTCCGGGTGCCGGTCGCGAACCGCGTCGGCGAGGAGAACCGCGGCTGGTACGTCGCGATGACCGCGCTCGGCTTCGAGCGGGCCGGGATCGGCGCGACGATCAAGTACGAGCAGGCGCTCGCCGGGCTCGTCGCGTACCTGCGCTCCCGGGACGGCGCCCGGTTCGCCCGCGCGGACGCGGACCTGCGGCGGGAGATCGCCCGCCGCCACACCGAGATCCGGGTGCTGTACAACCTCGCCCGCTACACCGTGTCGCGCCAGGCGGCGGGTGAAGAACCGGGATACGAGGCGTCCGTCAACCAGCTCTTCGGAGCGGAACTCCACCAGCGCCTTGCGCGCACCGGCGCGCGCGCGTTCGGGCGGTACGCCGACCTCTGGGAACGCGACGACGCGCCCATGAACGCCTACTGGACCCACATGGTCCGCGACTCGGTCGCGTCCACCTTCCTCGGCGGCACCACCGAGATCCAGCGGAACGTCATCGCCACCCGGGGCCTGAACCTGCCCCGCTGACCGACCCCCACCAGGAGGAGCGAGAAGCGCATGCCCGACACCGGATACGGCGACTACGAGACCATCGACCTGAGGCTCGACGAACGGGTGGCCTGGCTGACCCTGAACCGGCCCGACAAGCTCAACGCGCTCACCCCCGCGACGATGCACGAGCTGCGGGACGTCTTCACCCGCGTCGACGACGACGAGGACGTCTGCGTCGTCGTCCTGCGCGGCGCCGGGGAGCGCGCGTTCTGCGCCGGGATGGACCTCGCCTGGTCCGAGAAGCTGACCCCGCGCGAGCGCGTCGAGCAGGGGCGCCTCGGCGAGAAGACGTTCGCGATGATGGAGCGCGCGTCCGTCCCGGTCGTCGCGGCCGTGCACGGCTACGCCGTCGGCGGCGGCCTCGAACTGGCGCTCGCCGCGGACTTCATCGTCGCGTCCGACGACGCCAAGGTCGGCCTGGTCGAGATCACCCTGTCGGCGCGGCCCCCGTACCGCCCGAAGATGACCGAGGACGGCGACCCCGACCAGCCCGAGTACGGCGGGTCGGCGCCCGGCTGGGGCGGCGTCAAGCGGCTCCCGGAGCGGATCGGCAAGGCCCGCGCGAAGGAGCTGCTGTTCACCGGCGCCCGCATCGACGCCGAGCGCGCGCTGCGGCTCGGGCTCGTCAACGACGTGTACCCGGCGGCGGAGTTCGGCGAGCGGGTCGGCGAGCTGGCGCGGCGCATCGCGGCGATGAACCGCTACAACCTGCGCCTCGTCAAGGAACTCGTCACCAGCGGTTACGACTGGATCGAACCCCACCCGAGCTAGGAGGCACCCGTGCAGATCTACCGGATCGACCACGTCGCGCAGGTGACCACCGACCTCGACGCCCAGGTCGCGCTCCTGGAGGGCCTCTTCGGTTTCCGGCGCGCGCGCACATGGGACAACCCCGCCGAGGGCGCGCGCGGCGCCCGCCTGGAGATCCCCGGCAGTCACGGCCAGGCGTGGGAGGTCGTGGAGCCCGCCGGGGACGGCTCCGCCCTGCAGACGTTCCTCGACGACCACGGCGGGCGCCCCGGCCTGCACCACGTCGGCGCCGAGGTGCCCGACCTCGAAGCCGCCCGCGCCGAACTGGAGGTCCGCGGCATCAAACCCACCGCGGGCGAGCGCGGCCGCTGGCTGGAGGCGTCCCTCAGCCCGCCCGAACGCGGACCCGGCGTCCTCTGGCGCCTCCGCGGCCCCGGCGGCCTCGCCATGTGCGGCGACACCCCGGACGCCGCGACCGGCCCGTGGGACGCACCCGGCGGACCGTCCCTCGGCATCGTCGCGCTCGACCACGTCTGCCAGGCGTACCCCGACCGCGACGAGCTCGCCCGCTGGTACCGCGACCTCGCCGGGTTCGTCCAGGTCTGGCGCACCGCCGACGACGAGCACCCCGACATGGCCGACCTCGTCCTTAACATCCCCGGCTCGGCGGTCTGCTGGGAGGTGATCATGCCGCGCGGCGCGGACTCGTTCATCGAGCGGTTCTGGGACCGCAACGGCGCCGCCGCGCACCACGTCACGTTCGAGGTCGCCGACTGGGACCGCGCCATGGACGCCTGCCGCGACCGCGACACCCCCACGTTCGGCGAGAACGAGGGCGCCACCGACGGCGCCGCGTGGCGGGACGCGTTCATCCACCCGAAGCACACCGGCGGCGTCCTCGTCCAGCTGTTCTGGGAGGAACGGCCGGGCGTGTGGGTCCGCTCCGACAAGATCCCGCCATGGACCTGACCCGCACCGAGGACCAGGAGCTCATCGCCGCGACCGCCCGCGGGCTCCTGGCCTCCCGCGGCGCGGCCGCCGGGGCGCGGGCGGTGGACGGCGACCCGGCGGGGCACTCGGCGGACCTGTGGAAGGAGATGGCCGGGCTCGGCTGGACCGGCCTGCCCTTCCCCGCGGACGCCGGCGGCGCAGGCGGCGACTTCGTCGACGCCTGCCTGCTGTTCGAGGAGCTCGGGTACGCGCTCGTCCCGAGCCCGCTCGCCGCGTCCGTCGCCGCGTGCGGCATGCCGATCGCCCGGTTCGGCACCCCGGAGCAGCGGGAGCGGTGGCTCGGCGGGATCGCCGCCGGGCGCGTCGCGACCGCCGCGCCCCTCCCGTGGGACCGGCCCGGCGAGGGGCCGGTCGCCCGCCCCGACGGGGCCGGGTACGTCCTCGACGGCGTCGCGACGTTCGTCCCGTTCGCCGCGTCCGCCGAGAACGTCCTCGTCGTGGCGCGGCTGGACGGCGAACCCCGCGCGTTCTGGGCCGACGCGTCGGCCGCGACCCCGCGCCCGGCGGGGACGCTCGGTTTCGACCGCCCGTGCCACCTCGACCTCGCGGGCGTCCGCGTCGCACCGGACGGCGTCCTCGGCGCCGACCGGGCCGCCGCGGACGCGGTCTCCCTGTTCGGCGCCGCGGCGGCCTGCGCGGAGATGGTCGGCGGCGCGCAGCGGGTGCTCGACATGACGGTCGCGTACGCGGGGGAGCGGCGCCAGTTCGGCCGCCCCATCGGGACGTTCCAGGCGGTGCAGCACCACTGCTCCGACATGGCCGTCGACGTCCTCGGCTCCCGCTTCATCGCCTACGAGGCGATCTGGCGGCTGTCGGCCGGACGGGAGGCCGCCGCGGACGTCGCGACCGCCAAGGCGTGGGTGAGCGAGGCGTACGAGCGGGTGTGCGCGCTCGGCCACCAGGTGCACGGCGCGATCGGCTTCACCCGGGAGCACGACCTGCACCTGTTCTCCCGCCACGCGATGTCGGCCGCCCTCGCCCACGGCGACGCGGCCCTGCACCTCGACCGCCTCGCGACCGCCCTCGACGTCCCCTGACCCGGCGGGCCCCGGCCGCCCCGGCCGGGGCCCTCGCCGGGGCGCTCGCGGGCGGGCGTCACTCGCCGGGTTCCAGCCAGGTGTGGAGGGCCCACCACCAGCGCAGGGCGTCGAGGACCGTGCCTTCCGTGCCCGGCGACGCGCCGACGACCTCTTCCAGCCGCCCCAGCCGGTACCGGACGGTGTTCGGGTGGACGTGCAGCGCCGCGGCCGTCCGGTCCAGCCGGCGCTCGTGGTCCAGGTACGCCAGCGCGGTCGCCGCGAGCTCCCGGTGGAACGAGTCGTCCGGGTTCAGCGGGCCCAGCAGCGTCCGGTTCAGCAGCCCCGCCAGCGCGGGCTGCGCCGCCAGCGCCGTCACGCCCGCGAGATCTGTCAGCTCCCGCAGCCCGCGCAGCCCCCGCGCCTCCGCCGCCACCAGCGCGGACCCGCACAGCGCGTACATTCCGGCGGCCTCGCCGAGCCGCGCCGGCGGCGCGCACACCACGAGCACGTCCGCGTCCAGCCCGTCCGGCAGCCGCGGCGTCAGGCCCGACAACCGCCCGTCCACCAGCCCGAACACGCCGCCGCACACCGCGAGCCGCCGCTCCACCGCCCGCACCTGCACCGGGTCGGCGACGTTCGACGCCAGGCACCGGTACAGCCCGTCCGGCCGCAGCCCCGCGTGCAGGACGTCCTCCTCCGCCGGGACCTCGCCGTGCAGCAGCCGCCGCAGCACCTGGAACCGGACGTCCCGCGCCGTCCCCGCCAGCTCCAGCTCGGCCGTCCGGTACCCGTTCACCACCGCCCGCTCCAGCGCCCCCACCCGCGGTTCGAGCTCCAGCAGCGCCGTCAGCATCACCCGCTCCGGCACGCCCGCCGCCCGGCCCCGCACCACCGCGATCTGCGCCGCGCGGCTCCGTCCCGCCTGCACCCCGTGCAGCAGCGCCGTGATCGGCACCCCCTGCGCCGCGCGGTCCGCGCCCAGCCGCGCCGCCGCCGCCAGGTCGCCCTCCCGCGCGAGCACCACCGGCAGCACCAGCGCGACGTGCCGCCGCGTCTCCTCCTCCGGCAGCCGCGCCACCGGCGGCGACTGGCTCCGCGCCGCCCGGACGATCTCCTCGATCACGCTCGCGTCCGCGGCCATCCCGCGCAGCACCGAAGCGAACTCCTCGTGCACGATCACCGCCGGGGTTGTGGGCCGGTTCCAACCAACATGCACCGTGTTGTCCGCCGCGCCCTATCCGGAGCGGACGGGCGCTTGCTTTCCTATCGGCTACCGAAAAGTAACACCGCGAGGAGCGGCCATGAAGCCCCGGACGATCAGCTGCGGCCTCGCCGCCGCGGCCCTCACCGCCACACTCGCCGCCGCCCCCGCCGACGCGGCGGAGCTCCGCGAGGTGATGTTCGTCGGCAACAACTGGGACGGCACCGCCCACGTCATCGAGGCGCGCGGCGACTTCGAGGCCATCGGCCGGATCAACGTCGTCCCCGACAAGGAGGAGCGCCTCCAGGAGATCTACAGCGACCCGGTCAAGCTGGTCTTCTTCCTCGGCATCCGCATCACCGTCGGCGAGGGCCACGACCAGTACGTCGACGACATGTACTCCACCCCCGACGGCCGCTCCATGGTCGTCTCCCGCCCCAGCTTCGCCGACGTCGTCTCCATCGACCTCGAGACCGGCGACCTCAACTGGCGCTTCCCCGTCTCCGGCCACCGCGCCGACCACATGGCCGTCTCGCCCGACGGGAACTCCGTCGCCGTCTCCGCCTCGACGTCCAACACCGTGCACGTCCTCGACATCGAGACCGGCGAGCAGCTCGGCTCGTTCGCCACCGGCGACAAGCCGCACGAGAACGTCTACACGCAGGACGGCCGCTACCTCTGGAACATGTCGATCGGCGAGGTCAACAACGACCTGGACGCGCCCTGGCTCGACTTCACCAAGGGCGACCGGAAGATCACCATCGCCGACACCACCACCTTCGAGACCGTCCGCACCATCGACATGCGCGACCGCCTCGACGCCTTCGGCCGCGAGGACCTCTCCGACTCCGTCCGCCCCGTCGCGTTCACCCCCGACGAGTCGAAGCTGTACTTCCAGGTGTCGTTCTTCAACGGCTTCCTCGAGTACGACGTCGAGTCCGACACGATCACCCGCGTCAAGGAGCTCCCGAAGAACCCCGAGACCAGCGACGACCGCACCACGTTCGTCAACGACTCCCGCCACCACGGCATGTCGATGAGCCCCGACGGCTCGAAGCTCTGCATCGCGGGCACGATGGACGACTACGCCACGGTCGTCGACCGCGCCACCCTGCAGGAAGGCCCCCTGGTCACCGCGTCCAAGCCCTACTGGGCCACCGTCAGCGGCGACGGGAAGTCGTGCGTCATCTCCGAGAGCGGCACCGACCAGGTCACCGCGATCAGCTTCGCCACCGGCCGCAAGATCGCGTCCGTCCCGGTCGGCGACCACCCCCAGCGCGTCCGCCTCGCCCACATCCCCGCCGACTGGACGCCCCCGGCCGGCTGATCACCGCCACCGGAGCGCGAGCCGCCTGACCGGCCACAACCACCACGGACGCGACAGCCCGAGCACGATCGCGTCCCGGATCCCCCGCCGCACCGGTTCCGCCGCCGCCCACCCCCGGACCAACCCGATCACCGCATCGGACCCGGGCCGGGCGGCGGCGGCTCGGCGTGGGCGGGGGCGTGGTGTCGATCGCCCTGCAGCGGACGACGCAGCCGCCGGCGCGCGGCTCGACCACTTCGACGGCCGGGCCGGTCATGCGGGGCGCGGGCCGGCGAGCTCCGCCTTGCGGAGGGTGCTGGCGGCGTGGCGCATGTGGGCGGCGTCGACGAGCCGGACAGCCCCCATTTTTCGAGTGTTTGGGGCTTATGGGAAATATGGGACCCGAATGCGGTCCTGTATCAATTCTTTCCTGGCCGAATCCGGTCAGGGTCCGAGAAAGGCCGGGAGAGTAGGTAAATCGACCTAGACAGTCCCTCTTCGGCGCGACGAAAATCGCACTCCGGATCAGCCGTGATCGGGAGGAACGCACCGGATGGGACGCTTCGTCGGGGGAAGCCGGGGCGCGCTCCGGCAATGGCGGTACCCCCCGGAATTCCGGATCGCGGCGCCCGCGTGGCCCGCCGACGCGCTCGCCGCGCTCACCGAGTCGGCGCGCCTGGAGGCCGCCGCCGCGGAGCCCGCCGGGCTGGGCGGACGGTCGCTCGTGGACGTGGCGACGAGCCTGTGGCGGCTGCGCGCGCGCATCGAGCGGATGGACGACCCGCCGCGCGCGCTCGTCCGGCACCTGGAGTCCGCCTGGGACGCCTTCGCCGACGCGGGGGTCGAGATCAAGGACCACGCGGGCGAGCCGTTCGACCACGGGCTCGCGATGTCCGTGGCGGCCTACCAGCCCACCCCGGGGCTGCACCGGGAGCAGATCATCGAGACCGTGCGGCCGGGCGTCTACCTCGACGACCGCTCGATCCAGATGGCGGAGGTCATCGTGGGCACCCCGGAACGGACCGAGGAACCGGGCGCCGCCGGACCGGCCTCCGGAGCGATGGAGGAGACGCGCGGACGATGACCAGGACCACGATCGACTTCGGTATCGACCTCGGCACCACCAACAGCGCGATCGCGATGCTGAGCGGCGTCGGCGCGGAGGTCATCAAGAACAACGTCAGCTCCGACACGACCCCGTCGGCGGTGATGCTCGACCGGCGCGGCAGGCTCCAGGTCGGGATGCGGGCCAAGCAGCGCAGCGAGGACGACCCGGACAACACGTGCGTCGAGTTCAAGCTGCGGATGGGCACCACCGGCCGACCCAAGGAGTTCCCCGCCGCCGGGCGCACGATGACGCCCGAGGAGATGTCGGCCGAGGTGCTGCGGTCGCTGCGGCACGACGTCGTCCAGCACCACGGCGAGGAGATCGGCGCGGCGGTCATCACCGTGCCCGCCGCCTTCGAGCTCAGCGCCTGCGACGCCACCCGGCGCGCCGCCGAACTGGCCGGGCTGCCGTACGCCCCGCTGCTGCAGGAGCCCACCGCGGCCGCGTCCGCGTACGGGTTCCAGACCGACACCGACAACGCGTTCTGGCTCGTCTACGACATCGGCGGCGGCACCTTCGACGCCGCCGTCGTCAACGTGCGCGACGGCGAGTTCACCGTCGTCAACCACTGCGGCGACAACTACCTCGGCGGCAAGCTGCTGGACTGGGCCATCGTCGAGGAAGTGCTGGTCCCGGCGGTCGCCGCGGAGTTCCGCGTCGACGACCTGCGCCGCGGCAACCCCGCGCAGCGCCGCAACATGGCCAAGCTGAAGTGGGCCGCCGAGGCCGCCAAGATCGAGCTGTCCCGGGCCGACGAGGCGGCGATCACGGTCGAGATCGCCGACGCGGCCGGCGAGCCCCGGGACTTCATCTACGACCTGACGCGCGCCGAGGTGGAGCGGCTGATGGAGCCGCTGATCGTCCGGTCGGTCAACCTGAGCCGCAAGGCGCTGGCGGAGAGCCGCCTCGGCCCCGGGGACATCGAGAAGGTCCTGCTGGTGGGCGGCCCGACGCTGATGCCGTACCTGCGGGAGCGGCTCGCCGACCCGCGCGAGGGCCTCGGCATCGCCCTCGACCACAGCCAGGACCCGCTCACCGTCGTCGCGCGCGGCGCCGCGATCTTCGCGGGCGGGCAGCGGCTCGACGCCGTCGACGCGCCGCCGCCCCCGGCGGCGAGCGGCGAGTACGCCGTCGAGCTGGAGTACCGCCCGGTCGGACCGGACATCGAGCCGTTCGTCGGCGGCCGGGTGGCCGGCGCGGACACCGCGGGCTGCTCCGTGGAGTTCGTCAACCCCGACGCCAAGCCGCCCTGGCGCAGCGGTCGGGTCCCGCTGGCGCCGGACGGCACGTTCACCGCGACGCTCTGGGCGGAGAAGGGACGCGCGAACACCTTCGAGATCGAGTTGACGAACGCCACCGGCGACCGCCGCCCGGTCACGCCCGGCACGCTCACCTACACGGTCGGGATCGTCGAGACGCAGCCGCCGCTCACCCACTCCATCGGGATCGGCCTCGCCGACAACGAGGTCGAGTGGCTGTTCCGGAAGGGCACGCCGCTCCCGGCGCGCCGCCGCACCAAGCTGAGCACGACGGTCACCGTCAGCCGGGGCAGCGGCGACGGCATGATCCGCATCCCGGTGGTGGAGGGCGAGCACCACCGCGCCGACCGCAACCGCCGCATCGGCCGGCTGGAGGTCGACGCGGAGCAGGTCACCCGGGACGTCCCCGAGGGCAGCGACGTCGAGATGACCATCGCGATCGACGAGTCGAGGCTCGTGGTCGCGCGCGCGTACGTCCCGATCCTGGACGAGGAGTTCGAGCACGTCCTGAACCTGCAGACCGAGTCGGTGCCGGCGGCCGACGACCTCGCCCGCGACGCCGCGGCCGAGAAGCGGCGGCTGGCCGCGGTGCGCCGCCGCGTCGACGAGTTCGGCGACGCGCGCGCCGCCGCGGTGCTCGCCCGGATCGACGCCGAGCGGATCGTCCCCGACCTCGACGCCGAGGTGGACGCCGCCCGGGTCGACCCGGACGCGGCCGCCGCCGCCGCGCGGCGGCTGCTCGACCTGCGGGCCGCGGTGGACGAGGCCGAGGACGAACTCGAATGGCCGCAGCTCGTCCAGGAGGCCCGCGAGGCCGTCCCGGTGCTGCGGGAGATCGTCCGGGAGCGCGGCCGCCCCGGCGACCAGCCGATGCTGGAAGCCGCCGAGGACGCCGTCCAGGAGGCGATCACCGCGCACGACGCCGACCTGCTGCGGCAGCGCATCGACGAGCTGCGGCTGCTCGCGATGCGGGTGCTGGACGAGTCCGGCGACCTCGCGTTCCTCGCGTTCAACGAACTGGAGACCCTCCAGCCCGAGATGCGGGACCGGGAGGAGGCCGGACGGCTGGTGGCCGCCGGGCGGCGCGCCGCCGAGTCCGGCGACGTCGACACGCTGCGGCAGGTCAACGCGGCGCTCGGCGAGATGCTCCCGTCGCCGCCGCCCCCGCCCGACCCCTTCAGCACGGTCCGGCGCGGCCGATGAGCGGCCCCGCGCGCGCACCGGACCCGGCGTCGCCGCCCGCGCCGCCGTCCGCGTCCTTCGCGGCGCGGGAGGCGGCGCTCGCCCAGGCCCGCGTCCTCGCCCGCGCCGGACGGTACGCGGAGGCCGCGGCGCTGCTCGACGGCGAGCACGGCGCGGACGTCCTCGACCTGCGGGCCCGCATGTACGCGCAGCAGGGCCGGCTGGACGACGCCGACCGCTGCTGGGCCGAGGCCGCCGCGCTGTCCCCGGGCGACGCCGGCGCCGCCCGGGGCCGCGCCCGGATCGCCGAGCTGCGCGCGCGGTCGGCCGCCACCGGCCCCGGCCGGGCGCTCACCGCGCGCGTCCTGCTCCGCGCGGGCGGCGCGGCCGCGGCGCTGCTCGCGCTCGTCCTGCTCGCCGCGCTCTGGGCGGACGACGACGCGCCCGCGGCCCTCCCGGCCGCCCCGGCGCCCGCGGCGTCGGCGCCGGCCGCGCCGCCGGCGTCCGCCGACCCGCTCACCGGGCTGGACCTGGACGTCCCCGGGGTGCGGGCGGAACGCCGCGCCGGGGAGATCGCGGTCACCTTCGACCGCGGCCTGTTCGGCGCGGGCGCGGAGCTCACCCCGGACGGACGGGCGGCGCTCGCCGCGCTCGGCGAGCGGCTGCGCCCGCACGCCGGGCGGCTCGCGGTCGCGGTCGTCGGCCACACCGACCGCACGGCCGTCCGTCCCGGCGGCGAGTACGCGAGCAACGTCGAGATCGGGATGATGCGGGCCACGGTCGCCCGGGAGGCGCTGCGCGCGTCCGCGGGGATCCCCACGGCCCGGTTCACGCTGTCGACGCTCGCCGGCCTGGACCCGCCGCACGGCGGCGACGCGGTCCCCGGCGACCCCCGCGACCGCACGGTCAGCCTGCGCGTTTCCGCAGTGGAGGGACGATGAGCACGCGGGACCGGAACGCGGCGGCGTTCTTCGCGAACGCCGGAACCGACCTGTACCGGCGCAACGCGTTCCGGGTCGCCGGCCTCTCCGTCCACGCGACGGCCCGCGACATCCGGCGCCGCGCGGAGGAGCTGCGGGTCAAGGCCCGGCTCGGCGCGGGCGCGGGCGGCGCCCCGGGACCGCTGCCGCTCCGCCCGCCGCCCGAACCGGACGCCGTCCAGGAGGCGCTGCAGCGGCTGCGCGACCCGGTCCGCCGCCTCGAGGACGAGCTGTTCTGGTTCTGGCCCGCGCACAACGCGGCCGTCGAGGGCGCCCGCGACGAGGCCCTCGACGCCCTGCGGGATGGGCGCCCGCACGACGCCGAACGGCTGTGGGCCGACCCCGCGCCCGGCCGCGCCGCCGCCGTCGCCGCGCACAACCTCGCCGTCCTCGCCCACGCCCAGGCCCTCGACGGCTACCTCGACGCCGACACCGCCGCAGACGGTCCCGGCGGCCGCGACCTGTGGAAACCGGCGCTGCGGCACTGGCGGACCGTCCTCGACACCGACGCGTTCTGGGACCTGGTCGCCGCCCGCGCCCGCGCCGCCGACGACCCGCGCCTCGGCCCCGGCACGGCCGGCGAGCTGCGTGAACGGCTGCCCGCCGTGCTGCTGCGGATCGCCGCCGAGGCCGCCGTCGGGACGTCCCTGGGCGGCGACGCGAAGGGCGGGGTCGCGCTCGCCGGGGTGATCCGCACGTCCGGGTTCGACGAGGCGGCCGTCGACACCGCGTTCCGCGCGGCGGCCGCGCCCGAGCTGAACCGGCTCCGGGCGCTCGGGGATTCCGCGCTCGACCGCGCCCGGACGTCCCCGGACACCGCCCGCGACGAGGCCGTCCACATCCTCGACCACTCCCGTGCCGCGCTGGAGGCGCTCGGCGAGATCCTCACCCCGGCCCACCCGCTGCTGGAGGGCGTCCGGGACGAGATCGCCGAACGCGTCCAGCAGTGCACGGTGCTGTACGGCAACACGACCAAGGACTGGGCGACGGCCGAGGAGATCCTCGAACGCGCCGAGCCCGTCGCCGCGACGGTGACCGTCCGGTCCCGGATCCGCGCGAACATCGAGACCGTCGGCGAGAACCGGCTCTACGCGACCTGCTGGTTCTGCCGGGAGAACCCCGCCGACGACGACGCGACGTACGAGAAGCGGATGCACGGCGACGTCCAGCAGCAGGTCGTCGGCTACTACCCGGCGCGCCAGATCCAGACCACCTGGCGGAAGCTGACCGCCCGGGTGCCGCGCTGCGCCGCCTGCGCCGCCGCGCACCGGTCCCGCGGCCGGAACGTGACGGGCTTCGGCTGCCTCGGCACCGCCGGGACGCTCGCCCTCGGCATCGCGCTGATCGTCGCGGGCGCGCCGCCCGTCCTGCCGTTCCTGCTGATCTTCGCGGCCGTCATCGGCTTCTTCGTCGTCATGGCCTCCGGGAACGTCGACGGCCTGCCGAAGAAGGCGCACGCGACGCTGGGCGACTGGCCGCCGATCAGGGAGCAGCTCGACGCGGGCTGGGCGTTCGGCGAGAAACCCCCGACCGCGGGCTGACCGGTCCGGCCGCTCAGGGGCGCCGGGCGGTCAGGACGGGGACGACGGGCGGCCCGCGACCAGATCGGCGAGCGCGGTGGCCCAGCGCTGGACGGGCCCCCGCAGCCGGGCGTCGCGGGCGGCGGCCCGCGCGAGCTTGCGCTCCCCGTACCGGCGGCGCGCCCACGGCGACTCCGGACGCGCCAGCCGGACCGCGCCCACGATCGCCACCACGCCGACGAACAGGCCGATCAGCCCCGTCCACACCTTGCCCTTGACCAGGGCGACCAGCGCGACGAACAGGTTGAACAGCAGCGTCAGCGCGACCGCCCACGCGGCCTCGCCCTCGTCGCGCTCGTCCCCGATCCCCAGCGGGCGCAGCCCCAGCAGCGCCAGCCCGCACAGCGCGATCGCGATGAACACCACCTCGACCGACAGCTGCCCCTGCCGCGTCCAGTAGACGTCCTTCAGGTGCAGCACGAGCGCGAACTCGTCCAGGACGAGCGCGGTCCCGACCCCGAACACGCCCGCGAGCACCCCGGCCGCCGCCGACGAGCCGTCCTCCACCAGCAGCCCGCCGACACCGCCCACGCACATGAACACCAGCCCGAACACCACGTGGTGGATGTGGTGGCCGCCCGGCGTGACGTTCCCCGGCCACCACCGCACCCCCGCCCGGATCATCCGCACGCTGAACCGGATGAACAGGAACGCCGCGATGAACGCCACCAGGAACACGAACAGGCGCAGCCGTCCGGTGTCGACGATCTCCCGAGTGAACCAGCCCCCCATGCCCCGGACATGCCCCGGTCCGCGCCGCCCACCCGCCGCGCCCGGGGCGTTCTCTCCGGGGCCGGGACGTTCTATCGTGGGCGGATGCCCGAACCGCAGACCCGCCGCCTGCCCCGCGGCCGCCACGCCCTGGCGCGCGAGGAGGTGCGGCGCATCCAGCGGGCCCGGCTGTGCCGGGCGATGGCCGAGGTGATGGCCGAGAAGGGGTACGTCGACACGTCCGTCGCGGACGTGCTGCAGCGGGCGACCGTGTCGCGGCAGAGCTTCTACGAGCTGTTCGACTCCAAGCTCGACTGCTTCATGGCCGCCTTCGCGGGCGCGGGCGAGCTCCTGCTGGAGCGGCTCGCCGCCGACGTCGGCGTCGCCCGGGGCGCCGCG
The DNA here is from genome assembly GCF_003947565.1 of Actinomadura sp. WAC 06369. Lineage (NCBI taxonomy): Bacteria > Bacillati > Actinomycetota > Actinomycetes > Streptosporangiales > Thermomonosporaceae > Actinomadura > Actinomadura sp. WAC 06369. The sequence continues at coordinate 15,401 of NZ_QHJN01000169.1, forward strand.
GCCGGCGGGACGCCCGCCGACCGGCTCGCGCTGTGCGAGCGCGCGATCGGCGCCTACCTGCGGGCGCTCGCCGCCGAACTGCCCTACGCGCGGCTGTTCCTCGTCGAGGTCTACGCGGCCGGCCCCGAGGCGATCGACCGCCGCGCCCGCACCCAGGAGATCATCGCCGGGGCGCTCGCCGACCTGGTGGGCGCCGAGGACGAGTCCGTCCGGTTCGCCTGCCGGACGATCGTCGCGGCGACGAGCGCGATGGTGACGCCGCCGGTCGCCGAGCAGGACGCGGACGCGCTGCTCGCGCTGGGCCCGCCGCTGATCGAGCACGTCCGGATGCTGTGGTCCGCGGGCGTCCTCGCCGCGGACGAATAGCGCCGGGCGGATCGCCGCCGGGCGGCGTCTTTGCCATGCTACGGCGATGGCCCGCAAACCCTCGATCACCGGCATTTCGTGTTATCCGCCGCGTTCCGGGGCGTCTCCTGAGGAGCTCTCGGAAGGACGGTGAAGCCCGTGCCCAAGGACGTGGCCACGCTCGTGCGGGCGGCGCAGGACGGCGACCCCGCGGCCAGGAACGCCCTGGTCGCCGAACACCTGCCGCTCCTCTACAACGTGGTCGGCTGGGCCCTGGACGGCCACGCCGACGTGGACGACGTCGTGCAGGAGTCGCTGCTGCGCGCGCTCGGCGGCCTCGACGGCCTCCGCGAACCCGCCAGCTTCCGCTCCTGGCTCGTCTCCATCGCGATGAACCAGGTCCGCAGCCGGTGGGCGGCGCTGCGCCGCCGCGCCCCCGTCGACCCGGACGCCCTCGCCCGGCTGGCCGAACCCGCCCCGGACTTCGCGGAGACGGCCGTGCTGCGCCTCGAACTCGCCGGGCAGCGCCGCGAGGTCGCCGACGCCACCCGCTGGCTCGACCCCGGCGAGCGCGACGTCCTCGCCCTCTGGTGGCTGGAGGCGTCCGGCCACGTCACCCGCCGCGAGCTCGCCGACGGGCTCGGCGTGACCCCCGCGCACGCCGCCGTCCGGGTCCAGCGCATGAAGGCGCAGCTCGCGACGTGCCGCGCCGTCGTCCGCGCGCTCGCGCCGCCGCGCTGCGGCGAACTTCCCCTCGACCGCTGGGACGGCCGCCCGTCGCCGCTCTGGCGCAAGCGCATCGCCCGGCACGTCCGCGCGTGCCCCGCGTGCGCCGACCGGGGCCGCGACCTCCTCCCGCCCGAGGCGCTCCTCGCCGGCCTCGTCATGATCCCCCCACCGCCGGCCGCCTTCGACCTCGCCTCCGCGGCATCCACGGCATCCGCGGCATCCGCGAGCGCCGAACCCGGCACGTCCGGCCTGCCATACCCATCCAGCACCCCCAGCGCCGCGAACCAGCCGAGCGGTTCCGGCGGCGAGCCCGACGCATCCGGCATGGCCGACATGCCGGGCGCGCCCGGCGGTGCGGGACGGCCGGGGCAGCCGGGCGGTTCCGGCGGCGGGCGTCGGACCGGGTCGTCGTGTGGACGGCCGTGGGCGCGGCGGGGCTGCTCGTGGCCGGGGCGGTCGCCGGGACGGTCGCGAGCCTGGTGCG
>NZ_QHJN01000170.1:0-16445 GCF_003947565.1 Actinomadura sp. WAC 06369
GTTGAGGGGGGCGGGCGGGCCGGCGTGGTCGTTCACGGTGGTCACGGCGCCTCCCGGCGGGTGCGGGCGCTCTCCGCCTCGATGAAGCGGGCGAGGCGGGAGACGCCCTCGTCGATCTCGGCCGGGGTCAGGTAGCTGGTGGACAGGCGGAGCCGGTCCAGCCCGCCGCCCTCCGGGTGGAACTGCGTCATGGGCGTCCAGATGACGCCGAAGTCGCGGGCCGCGCGGGCGAGCGCGGCGTCGTCGGCGGCGAACGGGACGCGGACGGTCAGGAAGAACCCGCCGGACGGGCGCGTCCAGCGGACGCCGAGGGCGGCGCGGCGGTCGGCGGGGAGTTCGCGGTCGAGGGCCGCCAGGGTGGTCCGCATCGCGCGGCCGTAGTGCTCGGCGGGCTCGGCGTTCAGCCGGGAGACGCGGCCGTCGGCGGCGAGCAGCGCGCCGGCCACGGCGGCCTGGCTCAGCGACGGGGTGTTGACCGTCACCATGCTCTTGATCTTGGCGAGTTCGGCGGCGAGCGGCGCGGTGCGGCCGGTGCCGTCGGCGACGGTCTGGTCGGCGACGGCGAACCCCACGCGGGCGCCGGGGAACAGGGTCTTGGAGAACGAGCCGATGTGCACGACGCGGCGGTCGCGGTCGAGGGACTTCAGCGTGGGCAGCGGGCGGCCGGGGCTCACCAGCCGGTACGGGGTGTCCTCGATGATCAGCACGTCGTGCCGGGCGGCCAGGTCGAGCAGGGCGCGGCGGGCCGGGAGGCCGACGGTGGCGCCGGACGGGTTGGAGTGGTCGGGCACCACGTAGAACGCGCGGGGGCGGCGGCCCGCGGCGCGCTCGGCGAGGATCGCGGCCTCGAGCGCCGCGGGGCTCGGGCCGTCCGGTCCCTCGGGGACCGCGGCCACCGGGACGCCGAGGATCCGCGCGGCACCGGTGAACCCCACGTAGCAGGGGGTGGACGCCAGCACCGAGTCGCGCGGCCCGGCGGCGAGCGCCCGCAGCACGAGCAGCATCGCCTCCTGGGCGCCGACGGTCACCACGATCGCCTCGGGCGGGACGTCGATGCCCTCGTCGGCGCGCAGCGACCCGGCGAGCACGTCCCGGATGCGGCCGGCGGTGGGGCCGTACTGGAACAGTTCGGTGCGCAGGTCGTCCGGTGTCGCGCCCGCCCCGGCGCGGTGGTCGAGGTAGCGGCGGACGTGCTCGAAGATCTGGTCGTTGCCGAAGAAGCCGTCGTAGGGGCGGCCGGGGGCGAAGGAGATCGCGTCGGGGTGGCGGAACGTGATCTCGTTGAGGAAGTTCATCGCGTCGAGCACCGGGTCGGCCAGGCTCGGGTGCAGTTCCGCCAGGTGCAGGTCGGCGCCGGACCGGTCCGCGGCGGGCGGCTCGGCCCGCTCGACGCGGACGCACGCGGCGCCGGCGTCGGCGATCGTCGCGACGCCCGCGAAGGCCATCGCGGCGCGGAGTTCCGCGGTGATCCGGGCGGTGTCGGCGGCGCGGTCGAGGACGACCGCGTCGGCGCCGAGGGCGACGGCGGCGAGGACGTCGGCGCCCAGTTCGACGCCGCCGTCGAGGAGGATCGGGCGGCGCCGGCCGGTCGCGGCGGCGATCGGCGGCAGCGCGTCGAGCGCGGCGGTCCCGGCGGACCCGGCGACGATCAGGCCGGCCGCGCCGTCCTCGACCGCGCGGACGGCGTCCGCGGGGGTGCCGACCTGGGCGAACTCGGCGGAGTCCGGCGCGGCCGCGGCGGTCCCGGGCGGACGGCGCCGGATCCGGACCGGCGCGTCGGTCGTGTCGGCCGCGAGCCGGTCGCCGTCCGGGACGGCCAGCGGCGCGGTCCAGGTGCGGCCGAGGATCTTCACCGCGGTGTCGGGCGGTCCGGCGGGCGGGCGGCGGCCCGGCCGGAGCCCGACGCGCGCGAACGCCGCCCGGTGGATATCGCCGTTCATAAGGCTTCGCTCCCGGTGGGAGCGTGCACGGTGCTGGTCTGTGCGGGCACGTCGAACCCCAAGAGGAATTGTTTTTCGTGAACGTCTGGCGCGGCCCAGGATTACACGGACGCATGTCCACGACAAGAGCACCGGAAACGGTCGCAGAGGGGGTGTCCAACCGAAAGAAATGGACGGTTGGACACCCGCGGCGAGCAGCGGTGGCGCGGTCGCCGGAGGCGCCGTTCCCCCGGGTGTCCACGGGCTCGCGGCGGTGCCGTCGCCCGTCCGTCCGGTTGCGGACGGACGGGCGGTGGGCGGCCGCCCCGGTGCCCTCGATCGGATTCGAACCGACACCACAACCCTTTTAAGGGGTTTGCCTCTACCAATTGGGCTACGAGGGCGAATCAATGTTAACCGGTGCGCGCGGGGACTCCCACCGTCCAGCGGCGCCGGTCGGGAATCCGCGTTATCAGGCGAGAAAGTCGCGCGGCGGAATTCCGGCCGGGTCGAGCGGCAGGTCGGTCCGCCGGTGGATCCGCAGCTTCCGGTAGACGCGGGTGAGGTGCTGCTCGACGGTGCTCGTGGTGACGTGCAGGCGCTGGGCGATCTGCCGGTTGGTCCAGCCTTCGGCGGCGAGCGCCGCGACCCGCCGTTCCGCGTCGCTGAGCTCCGTGAACGGGTCGGCGCCGGGCGCCGGCGCGCCGGCCGGTCCGGCCCTGCCGGGCGGGTCGGCGGCGCCGCCGATGCCGGCCGCCCCGCACGCGGCGGCCAGCGCCCCGGCCCGCCGCGCCAGCTCGTGGGCGCGGCGCGGCCGGTCGGGCCGGTGGCAGGCGGCGAGGTCGTCCAGGATCCGGGCCAGCTCCAGCCGGTCCCCGGCGCGCTCCGCCGCCCGCGCGGCCCGGCCCAGTGTGCGGGTCCGCTCGTCCGGGACGGCCGCCGCGAGGACGCGCAGCGCGGCGGCGCGGGTCCGGGCGCGTCCCTCCGGCAGGCGCCGCAGCTCCTCGCGGACGAGCCGGGCGGCGGGTTCGGCGTCCCCGACGGCCAGGTGGGCCCGCGCCAGGTCCGTCCGCCACGGGACGAACTCGGGGAGGTCGCAGCCCCACGCCCGCATGAGCCGCCCGCACAGCCGGAACTCGGCCGCGGCGGTCCGCGCGCGGCCCACCGCCAGGTGGTGCGCGCCCCGGGCGCGGAGGAACGGCAGGACGAACGGGCCGTGCAGGGTGGCGTCCGGAAGCGGCCGGTCGAGCCAGCGGCCCGCCTCCGCGCGCTCGCCGCGCGCGACGAGCGCGTCCACGAGGGCGCCCAGCGGGATCGCGGCGAACACCCCGAGGCCGCCGGGCGGTACCAGGTCGAACGCCTCCCGGACGCGGTCGACGACGCCGTTGAGGTCGCCGCGCCGCTCCCGGATCAGCGCGCGCACCACGAGGTACAGCGCGGCCGTCAGCGGGGGGCGGCCGGTGTCGGAACGCTCCCGCGCGTCGCACCACTGCTCGGCGCGTGCGACCTCGCCGAGGTGGACGAGCGCGACGAGCGCGGCGACGGGCGCGCGGAACCCGGGCGCGGACGCGCCCTCGCCGAGGACGTGCTCGATGTGCGCGACGGTCGCCTCGTGCTCGTCCTCGTGCAGGGACGGGCGGGTGAGGAGTTCGACGAACGTGCCGATCAGGGTGTCGTCGCGCGGCGCGGCGCCGTCCGGCGGCGCCGCCGCGAGGCCGGGGAACGCGCGGGCCAGCCGGCGTTCGACCGTTCCCGGCGGCGTCCCGGCGCCCTCCAGCTCGCGGGCGTCGTCGACGCGGCCGAGCCATATCGCCCAGGTCGTCAGGCGGGCGGCGGCCTCCGCCGGGAGCTGCCCGGCCCGGAGCGCGGCGGTCAGCTCGGGGAGGTGCCGGACCGCGCGTTCCGGGTCGGCGGGCCATTCCGCGCACGCCAGGTCGAACAGGACGGCGGCGCGCTCGGCGCCGGCGGGACGGCCGCGCAGCGCGAGCCGCAGCCGCGCGATCGTCTCGGGGCGGCCGGCGGTGACGGGCAGCGGCCCGGCCGCCTCGCGCAGCACCGCGAGCGCCCACGGGCCGGGGACCCGGTCGGCGGCGACGAGCCGGTCGGCGATGTCGGCGGCGGGCGCGCCGGCCCGGTGCAGGAGTTCGGCGGCCCGGAGCTGGAGCGTCCGCCGCCGGTCCGCGCGCATCCCGCCCAGCACGGCGGCCCGGACGGCGTCGTGCCGGAACCCGGCGCCCGCCGCGGCGGTCAGGCCGGTCGCGGCCAGCACCTCGCCGGTCAGCGCGGCCGCCTCCTCGTCCAGTCCGGCGAGTTCGCCCGGCCCCGGACCGGACGGGCGCGGCGGGAGCACGGCGAGGCCGCGGGCGAACGGCACCGCCTCGCAGCGGTGCAGGCATGCCAGGACGGCGCGGCGGAACGCCTCGCCGAACACGAGCCGGGCGGGGCCGGCGTCCGCGGACAGGCGGTGGTCCTCGACGAGCGCGTGCACCAGCAGCGGGTTGCCGCCGGTGGCGCGGTGGCACCCGGCCGCCAGCCGGCGGACCGTCAGGGGGTCGAAGTGCGCCGCCAGGACGGCCGCGACGCCGTCCCGGGTCAGGGGCCGGAGCCGCAGCCGGTGGACGCGCGGCCCGCGGAGCAGCCCAGCGTCCAGCAGGGGGTGCGGGGGCGCGGCGCGCACGCATTGGGTGAGGACGAGCAGGACCCGCGGCGCGCCCGCGCGGCCGACGAGGTGGTGCAGGAACCGCAGGGAGGCGGGGTCGGCGTGGTGGACGTCGTCGACGGCGATCACCAGCGGGGCGCGGTCCGCGGCCGACAGCAGCAGCGCGCTGAGCCCGCGCAGGATTTCGGCGGGGACGGCCCCCGCTCCGTCGGGGGCGCCGTTGGAGGCGCGGGCCGGCGCCGGCGCCGCGGCGGCGCCCTCCTCCAGCAGCCGTTCGGCCTCTTCGAGTTGCCGGGGGCCCAGCGCGGGGCCGCCGAACAGCTGGCCGACGGCGCTCAGCGGGAATCCGCGTTCGGCGCGGGACGCGGCGGCGCACAGGAACGTCGCCCCGGCGGCGGCGACCCGTGCGCCGAATTCGTGAACGAGTCGCGTTTTCCCCGTTCCGGCCGGGCCTTCCACCACCAGGACGGTGCCGCCGGCGGCGCGGCTCTCGGCGAAGACCTCGCCGAGCCGGCGCAACTCCTCGGCACGCTCGGCAATGGCCATGCGGACGTTCGCCTCCCCCGAGATTCCGGACAGCGTCACCGCGCGGCCCGGCCCCGCGGCGGCGGTGACCGTGCCGGGAGCGTGCCGCGCGTCACCGGCGGGTGCGCAGGCGACATGGGAGTGCCCTCGTAGGGCGGCGGTTCGATTTTCGCACCGGCACCCGAGCAAGGCTAATCACCGTACGCATATGCTATATTACTCTAGGTTAATACAGTGCGGCCACCTGGCCTCTCTCCGATGATCGAACATATGGCCGGATCCAGCCAGCCTTTCCGGCGAACCTGATCACGCGTTTCCCGAACCGATCAATTCCACCGAGTCCCCCGCCGCCAATACCGTCCGCTCCCCGCCGCGCGGCGCGCCCCGGGACGGGCCGCGCCGCTCCGTTACGTCCCTGTGACTCCGTCCGTGGTCTACTCCGCCTCGCGGGCTCACCGCCTGCGGAAACGACGTCGAGAGGTGTGTTCGCGCATGGCACAGCGGATCCAGACGCCCCGCCGCGGCGGGTGTCCGAGCGGCCGGGCACGGGAGGCGGCCACGCTGAGGGATCTCTTCTCCGCCGTTCTGGAGGGGCGCCCCGCCATTGCGGTCATCGCCGGCGAGCCCACCCTGGGAAAGAGCACGCTGCTGCACTCGATAACCGTCCGGGCGGCGGACTCCGGCGCGATCGTCCTGTCCGGCCGTCCCATAACCGACGATCACGCGGCGCCGCTTTCCCTCGTCCGGAATATGATCGCCGAAACGTCCGGCGAGACGGCGCGGGCATTGTCGCCGCTGCTGGAAGAGGCCGTGCGCGCCGTGCCCGCCGCGATGTGGAACGCGTCCCCCGACTCCCTCCCCGCCGCGGCGGCCGCGCCATTCCGGCGGATCACCGCCCGCATTCTGCGCGCGTCCGCCGAAACGCCGGTGCTGATCGCCGTGGACGACGTCCACGCCGCCGACACCGCGTCGCTGCTCTTCCTCGCGCATCTCGCGCGCGCCGTCCGCCCCCCGGCGCGGCTGCTGATCGTGCTGACCGAGCGCCCCGGCCCGGACGGCCCGCCGCCGTGGTTCCGCGCGGCGCTGCCGGACGACTCCCGGATCACCGTCCTGCGGCTGCGGCCGCTGTCGCGGGCGGAGCAGGCCCGGCTGCTCGCCGCCCACGCCGCCGCCGTGACCCTCGACCGCTGCGACGCCGTCACCGGCGGCAACCCGCTGCTCGTGCGGGCCGTGCTGCGGGACTCCCGGCACCCGCGCGGCACCGTGCCGGGCGCCGCGTACACCCGGGCCGTCCGCACCCTCCTCGACCGGGCGGGCCCGCCGGCGGCGGCGCTCGCCCGGGCCGTCGCCCTCGCCGACGGCGCCGTCCCCGCCGCGGCGCTCGCCCGGCTGCCGGGCGCGGACGCCGCCCGCACGCCCCGCGTGCTCGACGCGCTGACGACCGCCGGGCTGCTGGTCGACGGCCGGCTGCGCCACCCGTCCATGGCCGCGGCGATCCTCGACGACGCCCCGCCCGCCGAGCGCGCCGGCCTGCACCTGGCGCTCGCCGGGCTCCTGCACGAGCAGGGCGCGTCCCCGGTGACGGTGGCCGGGCACCTGCTGTCCGCGGCGCCCGCCGGCGGCGCCCGGCCGACCGCGCCGTGGACCGTCCCGGTGCTGGTCGAGGCGGGCGAGCGGCACCTGCTGGACGGCGACCCGCGGGCGGCCCTCGCCTGCCTGACGCTGGCGCGCCGCCTCTGCGCGGACGAGCGGAACGCGCTCCGCGTCGACGGCGCGCTCGCCCGCGCCCACTGGCTCATCGATCCCGCCGCGATCATCCCGCTGCTCCCCGCGCTCCGGACGGCGGTGCTGGACGGGCGGCTGCGCGGCGACGACGCCGAACGCGCCGTCTTCTACCTGATGTGGTTCGGGCGCGGCCGCGAGGCCGACGAGCTGCTGGAGCGGCTCGCGGGGCGGCCCGGCGCGACCACCCGCATGCCGGGGGCCGCGCGGCTCCTGCTCGGCCGCGTCCCGCCCGGCGCGGGCACCGCGCCGCCGCTGTCCCCGGGCTCCGGCACCGCCGAGCCGGGGGCGCGCGCCTCCGCCGCGCTGGCGGCCGTGCTCACCGGAAGGACGGCCGCGGGCGCGGCCGCCGACCCGTCCGGGCCGTCCGCCGACGGGGCGGCCGAGACCGCCGAGCAGATCCTGCGGGACGCGGCGCGCGGCTCCTGGTCGCCCGGGCCGGTGACGACGGCCCTCGCGGTGCTGCTCTACGACGACCGGGCGCGGGACGCGGCGCGGCGCTGCGACCCGCTGCTGGCGCGGGCGGCGACCCGGCACGACCCCGCCGCGCACGCGCTGCTGGCCGCGACCCGCGCGCTCGCGTGCGTCCGGCTCGGCGACCCGGCGGGCGCCGAACGGCACGCCCGGACGGCGCTCGCCCGGATCTCCCCCGCGAGCTGGGGCACCGCGATCGTCCTGCCGATCTCCGCGCTCGCGATGGCCCTGACCGCCACGGGCCGGTTCGCGGAGGCGGGCGGGCACCTGCGCGCGCCCGTCCCGCCGGACGCGCTGTGGACGCCCATCGGGCTGCACCATCGGCAGGCGCACGCGCACCTGCTGCTCGCGACGGGCCACACGGCCGCCGCGCTGTCGGAGTTCCAGGCGTGCGGGGAGCTGATGCGGCGGCGCGGCGTCGACGTCCCGGGGCTGGTCGCGTGGCGGATCGGCGCCGCCCACACGCTGCTGGCGCGCGGCGACCTCGCGGCCGCCGCCGCGCTCGCCTCCGAGCAGCTCGCGCGGGTGCGTCCGGGGCCGTCCCGGGTGCGGGGCGGCGCGCTGCGGGCGCTCGCGCTGGCGTCGGGCCCGGGGGAGCGCGCGCGGCTGCTGCGGGAGGCGGTGAAGTTCCTCGAGCACAGCGGGGACGCCGCGCAGCTCGCGCTCGCCCGCGCGGAGCTGGCCCGCGCCGAGCACGACCGTCCGGACCTGCGCCGGGCGGGGCGCGGCGGGGCCGCCGCCGCGCTCACCGGCGCGGAACGCCGCGTCGCCGCCCTCGCCGCCGCGGGCCGCACCAACCGGCAGATCGCCGAGGAGCTGCTGATCACGGTCAGCACCGTGGAGCAGCACCTCACCCGCGTCTACCGGAAGCTGCACGTCGGGCGCCGGACGGAGCTGCCCGCCCGGTTGCGGGACGCCCCGCCCGAACCCGGCCACGACCGTCCCGCGGTGCCGACGTCGTGAGTCCGGGACGCGGCGGCCCCGGAACGCGGCGGCCTCAGGACGCGTCCGGGAGCCGCCGTTCGACGCTCGACGCGAAGTCGGCCCACCGCTGCGCGCAGTCGCGGGCGAGCTGCGCGACGAGGGCGCCGCAGTGCGTCGGGACGCCGTCGATGAGGGCCTCCCACTCGCCGGGCTTCACGGTGTGCAGGCTGAGCAGCATGAGCAGCCGCCGGCCGGTCTCGCTGAGCCGCAGCGCGGGGTCGGTCCGCAGCCGCTGCACCACCGCGATCTGGTCGGCGTCCGGCCGTGGCGGGACGGCCGGGACGCGGCCCGCGCGCAGCGCGAGCGGCACCGGGGCGGGCGCGGGCCGTCCCGTGGCCAGCGGGTCCTCGCCCCGGCGCAGCCGGTTGCGGACGTCCCGGGCGGTCTCCGGGGAGATGCCCACCGCGCGGGCCACCTGCCGCAGCGACATGTCCGGGTTGCTGCTGATCAGCTCGGACGCCGCCCGGCGCCGCTCCGCCCCGTTGACCGGGCGGGCCCGGCCGTCCTGCCCGACCCGGACCGCGGCGGGCTCGCCCCCGGCCCGCCGCCGGATCTCGGCCACCGTTCCCGGCGCCATGCCGGTCACCGACGCGATCATCCGGTTCGACCACTGCGGATGGGTCGCGACGATGCGTTCGGCCGCCCGCTTGCGGTCGGCCATCGGGAGCGGCAGCCCGTGGGCGACGTTGGCCCGGACCGCCAGCACGAACGCGTCGTCCCCGTCCCCCTGGAAGAGACGCGCCGTGATCGTCGTGGCGCCGCGCAGCGCGGCCGCCCGGACCCGGTGCCGGCCGTCGATGACCGCCATCGTCGGCCGGTGCACGATGATCGGCGGCAGGTCCTCCTGCGCCGCCGCCAGCGACGCGACGTGGTCGGCGTCGATGCCGCCGCGGCGCGGCGACTCCGACGGCGTCAGCGCGGCCAGCTCCAGCCTGACCACCGGCAGGTCGTCGACCTGCCCCAGTTCGGTTTTCAATGGCACCCCCTGGTTCACCATTACCGTCGCGCACCGAAGGAGTGATTCGTGAATCGAAGCGTTGTGAATTACCGGCCGGACCGGTGATCGAATCGCTCGGACGAGATCGACTTCAATGGCGAGCCGAGTCCCACTCCCTCGAAGCGTCGCCAACGATAGTCAGCCGCGCGCGGCCCCTTGCACCCCTACTCGACCCCTATTCGGCACCTTCCCCTACCGGGACGGTACGGGCAGGTCCGGGGGCTGCGCGGGAGGCGCCCCGCACGGGCGAGCACGGGGAGATCACCGAGAGTGGCGGCGCATTCCACCGTCCCGGCACCAGGAGTTCGATCCGCTTTCTCCGTCGCCCGGACGGTGCGCCGTCCGGGCGGCGAGGACGGTCAGCGGGCGTCGTCGGGGGCGGGCGGGGCGGCGAGCGCGGCGGCCTTGACCCGGCGGTGGCTCCACACCAGCAGCCCGATGAGGATGCACCCGGAGAGGATCAGGCCCGAGCCGGTGCTCCAGCCGCTGAACGGGAGCCGGTCGACGACGCCCCACGCCACGCCCGCGCCGAACAGCGCCGCCGCCGTGAGGATCGACCCGGCGAGGCGCCACGGGGACGACACGCTCTCCTCGGCCGCCCGCATCGCGGCGTTCTGGACGGGTTCGACGTAGCGCTCGACCATGGGGAACTCGCGGGCGAGGACGAGCAGGCCCGCCAGCACCAGCAGGAGCCCGGGGCCGGGCAGGACGAGGAGCGCGACGCCGGTCAGCGTCAGCAGCGCTCCGACGACGAGCGCCACGCCGCGCCTGACGTGTCTGGCCATCCCCGGTCCTCCATCCGGCCGCCGCTGAGGGTGCGCCCCGTGCGTCCCCGCTGGGGTCACGCTATGTGACCCGGGGCGCTGACCGGTACCCGGACGTCCCGTTCCGGCCCCGGGCGGACGGGCCGGGCGGGGCCGCCCCGGGACCGCTCCATATATAAGCGACCGAAAAGGTGTGAATATCGAACATCTTTTTGTTACTTCGACCACTCACCTCTTAGCTACCAGTCAGAATGGGAAATACGTGATCATTTCGACGGGAAGGCGAGGCGGGACATTGAGCTTTTCCGAAACGTGATCTAGCGTCGACCGGGTGCCGCCCGATGCGTGCTCCTCGGGGCCGCGGGACCCGGCGCGGGGCGGCGCGTGCCTACCGAGGGTGAAAGGCGTCAGCATGCTCAAGGTCATCGGTGCGGGTCTGCCGCGAACGGGGACGACGTCGATGAAGGCGGCCCTGGAACGGCTCGGGCTGGGGCCCTGCCACCACATGTTCGAGATCCTCACGAATCCGGCGCAGGCCGACCGCTGGCTCCCGGCCGCCGACGGCAGGGCCGTCGACTGGGACCGGGTGCTGGACGGGTACGCGTCCGCCCAGGACTGGCCGTCCAGCGGGTTCTGGCGGCAGCTCGCCGACGCCTACCCGGACGCGAAGGTCGTGCTGACCGTCCGCGACCCGCGCCGCTGGCACGCCAGCTTCAGCAACCTCATGACCAACGGGCCCGCCATGACGGCCGCGGAGGACCTGCCCGAGGCCGCGCGCCCCGTCGCCGCCGCCATGGGACGGATGCGCCCCATCCTCGACCGGCACGGGCGCGACCTCTTCGGCCCGGAATGGGACCCGGCGTCCGGCGTGCCCGACGAGGACACCGCCGCCGCGGCCTTCGAACGGTACGTCGGGACCGTCCGGGCGGGCCTGCCCGCGGACCGGCTCCTCGTGTTCGACGTGCGCGAGGGCTGGGGCCCGCTGTGCTCGTTCCTCGGCGTCGAGGCCCCGGACGAGCCGTTCCCGCACCTCAACGACGGCGACGCGCTCAAGCAGATGTTCGGCAAGCTGCTGACCGAGGGGCAGGTCTCCATCCCGATGCCCACCCCCGTCGCGGCCGGGGACGGCGAGGTCCCCGCGGCGAACGCGTAGGACGGCACCGCGTAGGACGGCACCGCGTAGGACGGCACCGCGCCACCGTCACTCGGCGGGCGACGCCAGGGCCGCCGCGTCCTCGGTGCGGCGCGGCGGCTCCCCCTCCAGCAGGCGGGGGAACTGGTCGAGCAGGTTCAGCAGGACCTCCTGGAGGATCAGGTGGACCTGCGCCCTGGTCAGCCGGCCGGTCTTGAGCCATTCCCGGCTGGTCGCGACGGCCATCGCCGCGTAGCCGTGGAACGCGGCGCGGATCTCGGGCCGGTCCCGCGACAGCGGGGTGAGGCCGACCACCTCGGTCATGTGGTCGACGGCCCGGTCCCGGCCCTCCTCGAGGATGCGCTCCAGGTCCTCGTCGCCGCCCGACGTGGTCATGTCGAGGGCCGCGACCCACGTCTCCCGGTTGCGCTCCAGCAGTTCGAGCCACGCGTCGAGGCTCTGCCCGATGCGGTCCCGCACCTGCGTGCCCTCCACGAACGGCGGGATCGGGATCGGCGGGACGCTCATCATCTTGCTCACGGCCGCCAGGTACAGCTCGCGCTTCGTGCCGAAGTAGTGGTTCAGCAGCCCCCGGCTGACCCCGGCGGCCGCCGCGATCTCGGTGTTGGACACCTCGGCGTACGGGCGGCGGCTGAACAGCCGGCGCGCGCACGCCAGGATCTGGTCGCGCCGCTCGTCCGGCTCCTTGCGGACGCGCCGCGGCGGCGCCCCCCCGCCCGCTGCGTCGTCGCTCATCCGTGCGCTCACCGTCCTCGCCCTTCCGGGGTCCGACGATACCGGGCGCCGCGGCGATGGCCGCGATGCCCGCTTACTGGCGCTTCGCCAATGGTTGTCGGCATCGTGTCAACCTACCGCGACCGCCCGGTCATGACCGAACGTCGGCGGTCACCGGCGCCCCGATCGTCCAGGTCCGGCCGTCCGTGCGCGGCGCGTCGCGCCCGCGCGCGGTCAACGGCCCTCCCGGCGGGCCTCGGCCACCCACTGGCGGCTCACACGGAAGTTGACCTGCGCCATCAGGGACGGCTCGGCCGCCGCGCGCCGCTCCAGGACGTCGACGTAGCACTCCTGGGCGACCGGGTCGGACCGGTCGGCGAGGAACGCCCACTCGGCGAGGTGGCAGGCCAGCGGCGGGTCGGTGTCCTGGAGCTCGCGGGCGCGGGCGGCGAGCACGGCGGTCCCGCCGGCGAGCCGGGCGATCTCGGCGGCGCGCGCGGCCGCCGGGGCGGGCAGCAGGTCGGCGGGGTGCCCGTTCCACCAGCCGCCGTAGCGCCGGACGACGTTGCGGCAGATGAACTCGGGCCGGTCGTAGATCGCCCGGAGGCGGGGGTGGCGGGCCAGGTCGTCCGGGATCCGCAGCGACTCGACGATGGCGTCCGGCGTGCGTCCGGCGTTGAGGCCGTCCAGGGCGTGCGCGACGATGTGCCGCAGGTAGCGGGCCATGGCGCCCAGTTCGTCCTGGATCGCGGCGGCACCGCGCACCAGGTCGCCGTGCCCGGGGATGATCACCTCGGGGCGCAGCGCGGCCATCGCGTCGGCGGCGTCGGCCCACTCCTCGGCGTAGCGCTGCACCTTCCGCGGGTTGCCGGCGTTGGGCAGGTAGCCGGTCACCAGGTCCCCGGCGGCGAGGACGCGCCGGTCCGGCGCCCACACCCACGTCGCGTCGTCGGTCTCGCCCTTGCCGTGGACGAGCTCGAAGCGCTCGCCGCCGAGGGTGAGCGTGAGCCGGTCGCGGTACGTCTCGTCCGGCCAGACGAAGTCGGACTCCTCGGACGCCCAGGTCTTGCCGTCCGGTCCGGGGAGCTGGCCGTTGACGCGCGCGTTGAGCCCGGCGGTCTTCATGTAGCGGCGGAAGTGCGCCGGGACGTTCTCGTGCGCGACGACGCGGGGCCGTTCGCCCGCCTCCAGGAACGCCCACAGGCCGAACGCGTGGTCGCTGTGCCCGTGCGTGTAGACGACGGTGTGCAGCGGCGCGTCGCTGACCGAGCGGACCGCCGCCAGCAGCGCGGGCCCGTCGCCCGCGCAGCCGCAGTCGACGAGGAGCAGCCCCTCGGCCGTCTCGAAGAGCGCGACGTTCACCATGCCGGGCTGGATGTAGAAGGTGCGCGGCGCCGCCTCCACGACGACCGGTTCCAGGCCGGACCCGTGCGCGCGGGAGAAGATATGGCGCGCCTGGCCGGCGCTGAACAATCCGAACGCCGATTCGGCGGTCTTCTGCTGGTTCTCGGGGAACGCCGGAGCATTCATGGCAGCGACCTCCACAATATCACGTCACGACTGCCCAGAGAGTAAGACACGTTTCTTAAGGACGTCAAGAGCGATCGCACCCGGGGCTCTTGTAGGCTGGCCGCCGTGAGCGAGACGGTCGACACTCGGGGCACCCGCGCGAAGCTCATCGACGTCGCCGAGCGCCTGTTCGCCGAGTTCGGCGTCGAGTCGGTGTCGCTGCGCACGGTCGGCATCGAGGCCGGGCAGCGCAACAACTCCGCCGCGCAGTACCACTTCGGCTCCAAGGACGGCCTGATCACGGCGATCATCGAGGTCCGCTCGGCGGACGTCGACGCGCGCCGCGCCCGGCTCGTGGCCGCGCTGCGCGCGTCCGCCGCGCCGCCGACCGTCCCGCAGCTCATCGACCTGCTGGTCGTGCCGCTGGTGGAGACGATCACCGCGTCCGGCGAGCGGACCTGGTACCTGCGCTTCCTCGCGAACGTCATGGACCACCCGATGCTCGACGCGCCGTGGCGCCCCCGGTCGGACGGGGCGGACGCCGCCGGGCCGCCCGACCCGCCCGGCCTGCGGTACATGCACCGCGAGCTGCGCCGGCTGCTGCCCGGCCTGCCGGACGCGGAGTTCGAACGGCGGCTCCGCTGGCAGGGCATGACGGCGTTCCGCCTGCTGGCCGACTACGAGCGGCAGCGCGCGACGACCGACGCGGCCCCGCCCGCCGAGCAGGTCGTCGCGGACCTGAACGCGATGCTCACCGCCCTGCTGCAGGCCCCCCACCCGGCCGCCTGAGCATCGTTAAGAAACCACACTTAACCTGTCGGTAATCACATATCGACGCGCCCGATAATTGTCCCACTGACCGGGACCATCCTTGCACGGCCGGGATCGCTCACTGATTTTCAGAAATCACCGAAGCGGCCGTGGAAATGTGCACGGCCCGCCGCGCACCACCCGATCGAAGGATCCCATGGCGCTCGATCTCACCCCGTCCGGCGGCGCCCCGCCGCGGCACCGCCTCCTGCTGGCCCTCGCCGTGGTCATCCTGTTCTCGGAGATCGCGACCTTCGAAATCCTCATGGTCACCCCGGCACTGCCGGAGATGGCCGCCCGCTTCGAGACCACCGGCATCGCCTGGGTCGTCGGCATCGTCACGCTCGCCGGGGCGACGATCATGCCGCTGGTCGGCCGCGCCGCCGACCGGTGGGGCAAGAAGCGCGTCATCGTGGTCCTCGGCGCCGCGTTCCTCGCGGGCAGCGTCCTGTGCGCGACGACCGACTCGTTCCCGCTGCTGCTCGCCGGACGCGCCGTGCAGGGCGCGATGGTCGGGATCGTGGGGCTGTCCTACGGCCTGGTCCGCGACATCATGCCGCGGAGCTTCGTCCCCGTGGCGCTCGGCATGGTGGTCACCGGCGTCGGCATGTCGGCCGTCGTCGGGCCGTTCGTCGCCGGCTTCCTCATCGACGGCTTCGGCTACCGGGGCGTCTTCTGGTTCATGGTCGCGTACATGGCGGTCCTGCTGCCGCTGTACGCGCTGCTGATCCCCGAGAGCCCGGTCCGCGCCGGCACCCGGATCGACTACCTGGGATCGATCATGTTCGGCCCCGCCGTCGCGCTCGGCCTGGTCGGGCTGTCGCGCGGCTCCGCCGACGGCTGGACGTCCCCGGTGGCGCTCGGGGCGCTCGGCGGCGCGGCCGTCCTCGCCGCCGGGTTCGTCGTGCGGCTGCGGACGGCGGCGCACCCGCTGATCGAGCCCCGAATCCTGTTCGGCCCCCGCTTCGGCCCGACGCTGCTCGCCGTGGGCTGCGTGGCGTACATGATGAACGCGCACGCGCTGCTGTCGCCGACCATGCTGCGGACGCCGGAGGGCGCGGCCGGGACCGGCTACGGCGCGGGCCTCTCGGCGATCGAGTACGCGCTGTGGACGGCGCCGGTCGGCCTCATGTCGATGGCCGTGGGGCCCGTCGGCGGGTACCTCGCGAAGCGGGTCGGCGCCCGGCGGGTGCTGATCGCCGCGGGCGTCCTGTTCATCATGACGATGTTCGTGGGCGCGCAGCTCCCGAACGTGTACTGGCAGGTCGCGGCGAAGAGCCTGCTCGCCGGGGTCGCGGTGGGCTGCCTGCACTCGTCGAACGCCAACCTCGTCCAGGACGCGCTGCCGTCCTCCTACAGCGGGGTCGGCAACACGATCGGCGCCATGAACGCGCTCATGTTCGCCTCGGCCGGGAGCACGGTGACCGGCATCGTCATGGCGGACCACGTGGTCACGACCGGGCACGGCGTCGTGTACGCGCCGGAGGCCTTCACGCACGGCTTCCTCGCCGCCGCCGCGGTCGGCGCCGTCGGCCTCGCGATCGCGCTCGCCATGCGGCACGGCCGCGCGCCCGCCCGCGGCGGACTGGACGAGGCCGCGGACCGTCCGGCTCTCAAGACCGGCTGACCCGCGACGCGCCGGCGGGCCCGGGACGCCGTCCCGGGCCCGCCTCCGGTCGCGGCGCCGGATCACGCCGAACGGCATTGGCGGACCGGGCCCGCGTTCTGCACCCGCGACCCGGCCCACGAGGCCGGGCTCCTGTACCGCGCGCCGCTCGGCGTCCGTCCACGACTGAGCCTGCGGCGCCCCGGCGCGACCCACGGCGTTCGCGGCCTGTCCGGGCCCCGGCGGTCGGGCTCGCCGACAGACGGAGCCGGGTACCGGCGCCCGGCCACGGTGGGGGCGGCTGAGGCTGTGGGAAGGCATTGCCCACGGCGTTCGCGGCCTGCCCGGACTCCGGCGGTCGGGCTCGCCGAGGGACTGGGCCGGACAGGGCCGGGTACCGGCGCCTGACCACGGTGGGGCGGCTGAGCCTGCGGCGCCCCGGCGCGGCCCACGGCGTTCGGCCTGTCCGCGGTGCGGTGGGCGGGTTTGTTGACGGGTTGGCGATGGTTGCCGGTGGGTGGGCGGCGGTTCGGCAGGATTCGCCAATGT
>NZ_QHJN01000171.1:0-16420 GCF_003947565.1 Actinomadura sp. WAC 06369
GGTGTCCCCCTGCCGACGGTCAACGCCAAGCTCGGCCTGCTCGCCGCCGGCGGAGGCGCGTTCGACGAAGCCGCCGGCGGCGAGCAGGCCGAGCTTGGCGTTGACCGTCGGCAGGGGGACACCGGCCTTCGCCGCCAGCTGGGCCGGGCCCGCGTGGCCGCGGGCGGGGAACGCCTCCAGGACGGAGCGGGTCACGGGGTCCAGGCGGTCGCGGGGGAGGACCGGTGTGCGCGGGGCCGGGGCCAGGTCCTCGCCGATGCGGCCGACGGCTTCGACGACCTCCTCGTGGCGGGTGACCAGGAGTGTGCCCGCCTCGCGGAGCAGCCGGTGAACACCGACCGAGGTCCGCGAGGTGACCTGGCCGGGGACGGCCATGACGACGCGGTTGAGCCTGCGGGCCCAGGAAGCGGTGTTCAGGGCGCCGCTGCGGGCCTCGGCTTCGACGATCACCGTGCCGCGGGACAGCGCGGCGATCACCCGGTTCCGGACGAGGAACCGGAGCCGGTGCGGATGGGTGCCGGGCGGCGACTCGCTGACCAGGACGGTGCGGCGGGCCATCTCGGTGAACAGCCCCTCGTTCGACGCGGGGTAGGGGACGTCGAAGCCGTTCGCCAGGACCGCGACGGTGGGGCCCTGCGCCGCCAGCGAGCCGCGGTGGGCGGCGGCGTCGATCCCGAGGGCCCCGCCGGAGACCACCGTCCAGCCGGAGTCGGCCAGTTCCGCCGCCAGTTCCGCGGCGACGTGCAGCCCGTACGGGGACGCGGCGCGGGATCCGACGATCGCGACCGAGTGCAGGCAGCTTCTTCGCAGGTCGGCGGGGCCGCGCAGCCACAGCGCGTAGGGGCGTTCGCCGCCGAGGTCGTCCAGGGTGGTGGGCCATTCGGGGTCTCCCGGGCAGATCAGGCGTCCGCCGAGTTCGGTGCACACGGCGAGGTCCTGTTCGGGGGCGGCGGCGACCAGGCGGATCCGCCAGTGCTCGAGGCGCGCGGCCTCCTTCTCGGTGACGCTCACGTCGTCGGGCGGACGGCCGGTGCGGACCGACTCCAGCGTCCGTTCGGGGCCGACGCGGTCGATGATCCGGTTGAGGAGGGCGTCGCCGGGTTCGGCGACGGCGGTCAGTGCGGCGCGGGCGGCGCGTTCGGTGTTCACGGGCGCCCCGCCGACCACAGGCCGAGCGCGCCGCCGATGTCGTCGGCCTCGGGTTCGTCGTGCCCCGCGAGGTCGGCGATCGTCCAGGCGACCCGCAGGATCCGGTCGAGGCCCCGGGCGCTGAGCGTCCCGCGTTGCAGCGCGTCGTCCGCGCTCCGCATCGCCTCGCCGGACGGGACGAAGCGGCGGCGCAGCTCCGGCCCGGGTATTTCGGAGTTGGAGCGCCACGGGGTGCCGGAGAGCCGCTTGAGCGAGCGTTCCCGGGCGTCGAGGACCCGTTCGGCGACGACCCCGCTCGTCTCGGCGAACTCCAGGTCGTACCGGAGTTCGGCGCGGCTGGCGGGCGTCAGTTCGAGTTTCAGGTCGACCCGGTCCAGCAGGGGGCCGGAGATGCGGGTCCCGTACTTGCGACGTATCCCCGGGGCGCAGGAGCAGTCGATCTGCTTGGCCGCCGCGCACGGGCACGGGTTGGCCGCCAGGACGAGCGTGAAGCGCGCCGGGAACGTCGCCGTCCCCTCGGCTCTGCAGATCCGGACCTGGCCCTCTTCGAGGGGCTGGCGGAGCGCGTCCAGAGTGCCGTGCTGGAATTCTGGCGCCTCGTCCAGGAAGAGGATGCCCCGGTGCGCGAGGGAGACGGCGCCCGGTTGGAGCGTCCTGCCGGAGCCGCCGCCGACCATCGCGACGCGGCTGGCGGTGTGGTGCGGGGCGTAGAACGGCGGCTGGGTGATCAGCGGCTGGCCCGGCGGAAGCGTGCCCGCCACGGAGTGGATGGTGGTGACCTCCAGCGCCGAGTCGGGCTCCAGGGGCGGCAGCAGCGTCGGCAGCCGCTCGGCCAGCATGGTCTTCCCGCAGCCCGGCGGCCCCGAAAAGTAGAGGTGGTGCCCTCCGGCGGCGCTGATCTCCAGGGCGCGGCGCGCGTCGGCCTGCCCCCGGACGTCGGCGAGATCGACGTCCGGGGAGATCTCCTTCCGGCCGACGGCGAGGCGGCTGCCGAGCACCGGCTCGTCCTCGGCCTCCTCGACCGGCAGCGGCTCGTCGCGCAGCAGGCACAGGAGGCCGCGCAAGGTCCGCGCGGAGACCACTTCCACGTCCGGGACCAGCCGGGCCTCGGCCGCGTTGGCGTGCGGGACGACCACCGTGCGGCAGCCGCTCTGGGACGCGGCGAGCACGGCGGGCAGGACGCCCTGCACGGCGCGGATCCGGCCGTCGAGCCCCAGTTCGCCGATCATCACCAGCCCCCCGCACGAGCGGGCCGGGACCACCTCGGCCGCGGCGAGCAACGCCACGGCTATTGCGACATCGAAGTTGGAGCCTCTCTTCGGCATGCTCGCGGGGAACAGGGAGACCGTCACGTGGCGGTTGGGCCAGTCCTCGTCCGAGTTGAAGATCGCCGCGCGGACGCGGTCGCGCGCCTCGCTGAGCACGGTGTCGGGCAGGCCGACCAGGTGGAGGCCGGGCACTCCGCTGGTGATGGCGGCCTCGACGTCCACCAGGAAGCCCTCCACGCCGACCAGCGACACCGAGCGGGTCTTGGCGAGCGTCATCTAGCACACCTCCCGCAGGTGATCGATGGCGAAGCCGTCACCGTCGGCGACGAGGCCGAGCACGTCCACCCGGACGGCCGTGCCGCGGGCGCCGTGCGCGGCGGCCCATCGCCAGGCCAGCCGGCGCAACCGGGCGGCCTTCGTCTCGGTGATCGCCTCCAGCGGGTCGCCGAACCGGGTGGACCTCCGCGTCTTCACCTCGCAGACGACCGGGACCCGGCCGTCGTGGGCGACGATGTCGATCTCCCCCTCGGAGCACCGCCAGTTGCGTTCGAGGATCGTCCAGCCGATGCCGGCCAGGTATCCGGCGGCGGCGTCCTCGCCGCGGCGCCCCAAGTCGATGTGCTGTTTCACGGACCTCACCTCCGATCCCGACGCTCCCCAATGCGGACACCGGCTGTAACCGGAACGGCACCCTGTGGATAACTCCGCGGGACATTGCGGGTCGGACGGTCGAAACCCGGCGTGGGGTGCTTGCTTCCTCGGGGACGGCGTCGCACGGTGGCGGCTGTGGACGACACGGGCGGGCGCGGGACGGGCGGACGTGCGGAAGACGACGCGGTCGACGCGGGCGGCGAGCTCGAGGCGGCCGTCGCGGAGTTCGGACGCCGCCTGCGCGCGGAGCGCGACGTCTCGCCGCACACGCTCCGCGCGTACCTCGGGGACCTGCGGGACCTCTGCGCCCATGCGGCCGAGACCGGAGCGACGCGGCCCGCGGACCTGGACGTCGGGCTGCTGCGGGCCTGGCTGGCACGGCAGCACGCGATGGGCCGTGCGCGGGCCACGCTCGCTCGCCGGACGGCGGCAGCCCGCGCGTTCACGGGCCACCTGCACCGGATCGGCGTCCTGGAGAGCGATCCGGGGCTGCTCCTGGGCACCCCCCAACGGCGCCGGAGCCTGCCCGCCGTGCTGACCCGGGACGACGCCGGGCGGCTGCTGGACGAGATGGACGCCGACGGCCCGCTGGGCCTGCGGGACCGCGCCGTCCTGGAGGTCCTGTACGCGACGGGCGTGCGCATCAGCGAACTCTGCGGCCTGGACGTCGACGACCTCGACACGGGGCACCGGACGATCCGCGTGCTGGGCAAGGGGGGACGCGAGCGGACGGTGCCGATGGGCGAACCCGCCGCCCGCGCCGTCCAGGACTGGCTCCGCGCCGGGCGTCCCGCGCTGGCGGACGAGGACAGCGGGCCCGCACTGTTCCTGGGCGCGCGCGGGCGTCGCCTGCATCCGACGAGTGCGCGGCGGATGGTCCACGCGCGCATCGCCGAGGTGGGCGGGATGCCCGACATGGCGCCGCACGGACTGCGGCACAGCGCCGCCTCGCACCTCCTGGAGGGCGGAGCCGATCTGCGGAGCGTCCAGGAAATCCTCGGCCATGCCTCGCTGCAGACGACCCAGCTCTACACGCACGTCTCGTCCGAGAGGCTCAAGCGGGTGCACCGTCAAGCCCACCCGCGCGGGGGCTTGGACGACTAGCGTCCGCCGATCGAGGACTACGGGGTCCGGCGCAGGCGTCGCTCCTTCGACAGGTCGATGACGCCCGGCGGCGGAGGGGGCGGCCGGAGACGACCGGCGCGAAGACGGCCGGCGCGGAAGCCGCCGGCACGGAGGCGGGCGCGCGGACGCGGGCGGGTGCGGCGCCAGAGGAACGCCAGGACGTACGCCAGGGCCATGCCGGTCAGCGCGCCGCCCGTGGCCGTCGTGGCGTCCCGCAGCCCCATGCGCGGCTCGGCGGGTGCGGGCTCGGCGCGTTCGCGGGGAGCGGGCGGCGGGGACCAGTGCGGGAGCAGCCTGATCTCGCGGCGCACGAGGTCGACCGGGTTCAGGTACACGCGCCCGTCGCGCAAGCCCCAGTGCAGGCAGGTGGAGGTGCAGTGCGAGCCGCCCGCCTCGACTCTGCCGATCACGGTGCCGGGCGTGACGCGGCGCCCGACGGGGACGCTCGGGCGGACGGGCAGGTACGTGGTGCTGAGCCGCCCGTGCGTGATCGCGACGACGCCGCGTCCGGCGAGCCGGTCGGCGAAGGACACCCGTCCGGGCCCGGCGGCGCGCACCGGATCCCCCGGACGGGCGGCGAGATCGACCCCGCGGTGGCCCGCGCCCCAGGGGGACGCCGGAGGCGAGAAGCCGCGCAGGACTTGGGGTGCGGGCGGGCCCAGCGGCCACCTCCAGACATCGGGGCTCGGCGCCCCGGCCGTGATCGCGCAGGTGAGGAGCAGTGTGAACAAGGTCATGCCCGAAGCGTGCCGGGGGAGCGCGCCGGTCGTTGCCGCTTCCGCGGCCTGTGGATAACCTCCGACTTCATTGATTCCCGGAGCCCTCCGGGCCCTGATAATCTGTGATGGTGCTCCAAAAGGACACCGGCCGAGGCCAGGCCGTTACTCTTTCGACCACGCGGTCGGACGGGCGAGAAGCCGCTACCTGTGAGCGGAGGGGCCGCGGCCCGGGAGACCGGGCCACAGCCGCCAGGGAGCACCCGGCGGCTGATTTCACGCGTCCGCATGCCACCGACCTGGTGGGGTGCCGCCCCTCGGTCCGTCGCCGCCGGCGACGGTGGGACGGCGCCCGGGCGCAGGCAGACAACCAAATGCGGCCCGCCAGGGCCAGAGAAGGAGAGCACGGGCCATGGCACCCGTCGTCACCATGCGGCAGCTCCTGGAGAGCGGCGTCCACTTCGGCCACCAGACCCGCCGGTGGAACCCGAAGATGAAGCGCTTCATCCTCACGGAGCGCAACGGCATCTACATCATCGACCTGCAGCAGTCGCTGTCCTACATCGACCGCGCCTACGAGTTCGTCAAGGCCACGGTCGCCCACGGCGGCACCATCCTGTTCGTCGGTACCAAGAAGCAGGCCCAGGAGGCCATCGCCGAGCAGGCCACCCGGGTCGGCATGCCCTTCGTCAACCAGCGCTGGCTGGGCGGCATGCTCACCAACTTCTCCACCGTCCACAAGCGGCTCACCCGGCTCAAGGAGCTGGAGGAGATCAACTACGACGACGTGGCCGGCTCCGGCATGACGAAGAAGGAGCTCCTCGGCCTGCGCCGCGAGAAGGACAAGCTGGAGCGCACCCTCGGCGGTATCCGCGACATGGCGAAGGTTCCGAGCGCCATCTGGATCGTGGACACCAAGAAGGAGCACATCGCGGTCAACGAGGCCAAGAAGCTCGGCATCCCGGTCGTCGCGATCCTGGACACCAACTGCGACCCCGACGAGGTCGACTACCCGGTTCCGGGCAACGACGACGCGATCCGCAGCGTCAGCCTGCTGACCCGCGTGGTCGCCGACGCCGTCGCCGACGGCCTGATCGCCCGCGCCGGCGCCGGTGCCGGCGGCGACGAGAAGCCCGCCGAGGGCGCCGCGTCCGCCGCCGAGCCGCTGCCCGAGTGGGAGCGCCAGCTGCTGGAGAAGCAGTCCGCCGAGGCCGCCCCGGCCGCCGACGCCGCCCCCGCCGCCGAGGCCGCCGAGGCCCCCGCGGCTTCCGAGGGCGCGGCCGCCGAGGCTCCCGCCCAGCCGGAGCAGGCGAGCGCCGAGGCCGAGCAGGCTTGATCCCGCGATCCCGGCGGCCCGTGACGGGCCGCCGGGATCGTCGCGGGTCCACGACCAACGACGAGAGAAGCGAAGAGAGCGATGGCGAACTTCACCGCCGCTGACGTCAAGCGGCTCCGTGACCTGACCGGCGCCGGAATGATGGCCGTCAAGAACGCCCTGACCGAGGCGGACGGCGACTTCGAGAAGGCCACCGAGCTGCTGCGCCTCAAGGGCGCCAAGGACGTCGGCAAGCGCGCCGAGCGCACCGCGGCCAACGGCCTCGTCGCCGAGTACTTTGCCGACTCCGGCAACGGCGCGATGCTCGAGCTGAACTGCGAGACGGACTTCGTCGCGAAGAACGCGCAGTTCATCGAGCTGGCCGACCGTCTCGTCCGGTTCGTCGCGACCGCCGGCGCCGCCGACGTGGCCGCGCTGCTGACCGCCGAGATCGAGCCGGGCAAGACCGTCCAGGCCCTGATCGAGGAGAACAGCGCCAAGATCGGCGAGAAGCTCGAGCTGCGCCGCTTCGCCCACTTCCAGGGCGCCTACGTGGCCAGCTACCTGCACAAGTCCGACCCGCAGCTGCCGCCGACCACCGGCGTGCTGGTCGAGCTGGACGCCGAGAACGCCGAGGTCGCGAAGGACGTCGCCCAGCAGATCGCGGCGATGGCGCCCAAGTACCTGAACCGCGACGAGATTCCCGCCGAGGCGATCGAGAAGGAGCGGGCGCTCGCCGAGCAGCTCACCCGCGACGAGGGCAAGCCCGAGCAGGCCATCCCGAAGATCGTCGAGGGCCGGGTCAACGCCTACTTCCGCGACTTCGTCCTGCTGGAGCAGGCGTTCGTCAAGGACGGCAAGAAGACGATCGCGAAGGTGCTGGACGAGGCCGGTGTCAAGGTCGTCCGGTTCGCCCGGTTCAAGGTCGGGCAGGTCTGAGGGCACCCTGGAAACGGGGATCAGGCTAGAAGACGGACGCAACGAGGAGGCCGCCGACGTGCCGGACAAGACGACCACTAGCGCGACGGCGGCCTCGTCGTCCGCTCGGCACGCGCCGGGCGCCGGCTGGAGACGGGTGCTGCTGAAGCTGTCCGGGGAGGCGTTCGCCGGACGCGACCCGCTCGGCATCGACCCGCAGATCGTGCAGCACGTCGCCGAGGGCATCGCCGAGGCGGTGCGCGACGGCGTCGAAGTCGCGGTCGTGTGCGGCGGCGGCAACATGTTCCGCGGCGCGGTCATGGCCGAGCGCGGCATGGACCGCGGCCGCGCCGACTACATGGGCATGATCGGCACGGTCATCAACTGCCTCGCGCTCCAGGACTTCCTGGAGAAGCTCGGCATCGACACCCGCGTCCAGACCGCCATCACCATGAGCCAGGTGGCCGAGCCGTACATTCCGCGGCGCGCCATCCGGCACCTGGAGAAGGGCCGCGTCGTCATCTTCGGCGCCGGGCTCGGCCAGCCGTTCTTCTCCACCGACACCACCGCCGCCCAGCGCGCGCTGGAGATCGGTGCGGAGGCCGTGCTCAAGGCGACCCAGGTGGACGGCGTCTACGACGCCGACCCCCGCAAGAATCCAGAGGCGGTCAAGTTCGACCATTTGGATTACGGTGAAGTTCTACAGCGGGGACTGAAGGTCATGGACGCCACGGCCATCAGCCTCTGCATGGACAACGCGCTCCCCATCGTGGTCTTCGACCTGTTGGGGCAGGGCAACATCGTCCGGGCCGTCCGGGGTGAGAAGATCGGCACGCTGGTCAGCCCGGCACAGGGCTGACCGCGCCGCGACCGCGCCTCGCGGGAGCCGTGCACGCGCACGGTTCCCGCGCGGAGAGGCCGCGGGGACAGCACCAGGTACACGGCCGACCAGATGACACGGGAGTCACAGTGATCGACGAGACCCTCCTCGAAGCCGAGGAGAAGATGGAGAAGGCGGTCGCGGTCGCCAAGGAGGACTTCCAGGCCATCCGCACCGGCCGGGTCACCCCCGCGATGTTCAGCAAGATCACCGCGGAGTACTACGGCACCCCGACGCCGATCAACCAGCTCGCGTCCTTCACGCTGCCCGAACCGCGGCTGGTCATCGTGCAGGTCTTCGACAAGTCGTCCATGCAGGCGGTGGAGAAGGCCATCCGGGAGAGCGACCTCGGCGTGAACCCCACCAACGACGGCAACGTCATCCGCGTCGTCTTCCCCGAGCTGTCGGAGGAGCGCCGCAAGGAGTTCATCAAGGTCGCGGGCGGTAAGGCCGAGGACAGCAAGATCTCCATCCGCAACATCCGGCGGCGCGCCAAGGACGCCCTCGACAAGCTCGCCAAGGACGGCGACGCCGGCGAGGACGAGGTCCGCCGTGCGGAGAAGGAACTCGACGACACCACGCACCGGTACACGGCGCAGATCGACGAGTTGCTCGAGCACAAGAAGGCCGAACTGCTCGAAGTGTGATGGAACTCGACGACGCCGGGGAGCCCACGGGCTCCCCGGATAAGCCGCGCGCGGGCAAAGCCGGGCGCAACCTCCCCATGGCGATCGGCGTGGGCGCCGGCCTCGGCGCACTCGTCCTGGTGTCGCTGTACACCGTCAAGGAGATCTTCCTTGGCGTCATGGTGCTCTTCCTGTTCCTCGGCATGCGCGAGCTGACCGAGGCGCTCAAGAGCCGCGACATCCGGGTGCCGTTCATCCCGGTCGCCACGGGGATGGTGGCGACCCCCGTCGTCGCTTACATCTGGGGCTCCACCGCCGTGGTCGCCGCGGTGTCCCTGACGGTTCTCGCCCTGCTCGTCACACGGATGACGGAAGGGTCGGACGGCTACGTCCGGGACGTGTCCGCGGGGGCGCTGACCAGCGGCTGGCTCGTCCTCATGGGCGGTATCGTGGCGCTGCTGATGGCCCCGGACGACGGCGACCACCGCATCGTGATCTTCATCGCGACGACCGTGGCCAGCGACATCGGCGGATATTTCGCCGGGTCGTTCCTCGGCAAGCACAAGATGGCGCCGACCATCAGCCCGAAGAAGACCTGGGAGGGCTTCAGCGGCTCCGCCCTGACCTGCATGGTCGTCGGCGGGTGGCTGGTGTGGTGGCTGCTGGACGGCGGACGGGTCTGGCACGGCGTCGTCATCGGCCTCGCCGTCGTGGTCACCGCGACGGTCGGCGACCTCATCGAGTCGATGGTCAAGCGCGACCTCGGCATCAAGGACATGGGGACCCTCCTGCCCGGTCACGGCGGCGTGATGGACCGCCTCGACTCCCTCGTGGCGACCGCCCCCGTGGTCTGGCTGCTGCTGGAGCTGTTCGTCCCCACCTCGTGATCGGCGCCCCGGCCGCCGGGCGCGTGCGCGGGCGGGGCTACGACACCACCCACGTGCGTCCCTCGCGGGCCAGCCGCCGCACGAGCGCCTCCGAACCCTCCGCCCTGGCGAAACGGTGATCCTCGGCGCTGATCGGGACGAGCCACAGCCACCGGACGGGATCGTCCTGGACGGTCAAGCCCGCCAGCACGGGAGGGGCGGGGCCCGCCAGACGCGCGGGGTCCTCCAGGAGCAGGACGGCTTCCCAACCGGATCCCTGGGCGCCCAAGGGGAAAGGGCGGTCGTCGTGAGGCCACTTGACGACGTCGCCGGGCGCGAACCAGGTCACCGTCCGCCACGGACACGGCGCGAGCCAGGGGAAAATGCTGCCCGCCGACCGTGCGGGCAGGGTGGCGGCCAAGGCGAGTTCGATCCGGGCGTGAGGGGACACGTCCTCCTCGTACAGTTCGATCGTCGGCATCCGTTGCCGACTCATCCCCACCGTGCTCAACACGGTGAACTCCCGATCGTCCTGTGGCGGGCGCTCGGTCACCCCGACGGTCGGCAATGTGCCGCCTCCGCCGCCTGAGCGTCGTCCGATGTCGTGCCAGTAGTGCCCGCCGGGGCCGAGCCGTTGCAGAAGGTGCCCGAGGACGGCTTGCTGGTACTCCGCCCAAGCCCCTTCGGCGCGCGCAGCCTTCCAGTGGACGCGCGCGCGGTCCAAGCGTGGTCCGAAGTGGTCGATCTCCTCTGCGAGGGGGAACGCGAACGGGCTCTGTTCGGCGGCGTCCCGGGCGTAACCGGGGATGCCGCGCCCGATATCGGACCATCCGGGGATCACGAACAGCGGCTCTCCCGCTTCGAGGACGGCCACGCCGTCGCCCTCCTCGAACCAGACGGTCTCCAGGGCGCCCGCGTCGAGCGCGTCCCGTCCGTCCGGGTGGCGGACGTGCGACCGGGGGAGGAGCGGCGCGGCGCCCGCGTCCAGGCGGGCCCGGTCCAGACCGGCGGGGGCGGCGCGGTGGTTGGCGACCCAGACGGCCCCGACGACCGACTCCCCGGCGTCCTTCAGATAGGCGGCGGTGACGGTTCCGTCGCTCTCGACGACGAGGCGGCGGCTGCCGTACGGGCCGGACTCGGCGTGGACGACGGTCGTGCCCCGGCGCCGGGCCGCGGCGGCGCCCCTGCGCAGAACCGACATGGTCGAGACCTTAGTGGCCCGGGAGATCATGCGCAGTCGCCTGGTCCGTCCGGGTTCGGGCCGGTCGGACGGACGAGGCACCCGCGTGGGTTTGCGACACTGGAAGGACCATGTCTGCCACCACCGAGCCCGCCACCGGGACCGCCGCGCAGCCGGACGGGTCCGCGCCCAAGAAGACCCCGGCGAAGCTGGTCTTCGCCGCCCCGCGGCGCGGCAAGCCGCCGCGGCACCTCGCCGACCTCGCCCCGGCGGAGCGCCGGGAGGCGGTCGCCGAGCTGGGGGAGAAGCCCTTCCGGGCCGACCAGCTGTCGCGGCACTACTTCGCCCGGCTGGTCGACGACCCCGCGGAGATGACCGACCTGCCGGCCGCGGCCCGCGACCGGCTCGTGTCCGCGCTGCTGCCGTCGCTGATCACGCCCGTCCGCGAGATGGACTGCGACGGCGGCAAGACGCTCAAGACGGTGTGGAAGGCGTTCGACGGCGTCCTGTTCGAGTCCGTGCTGATGCGGTACCCGGACAGGGCCACCATGTGCGTGTCGTCCCAGGCCGGGTGCGGCATGAACTGCCCGTTCTGCGCCACCGGCCAGGCCGGGCTTACCCGGAACCTGTCCACGGCCGAGATCGTCGAGCAGGTCGCCGCGGGCGCGCGCGCACTCGCCCGCGGGCGCGTCCCAGGCGGACCCGGACGCGTCTCCAACATCGTGTTCATGGGCATGGGCGAGCCCCTCGCGAACTACAAGTCCGTGATCGGGGCGGTCCGCCGCATCACCGACCCGGCGCCCGCCGGGCTGGGCATCTCGCAGCGGTCGGTGACCGTCTCGACCGTCGGGCTCGTCCCCGCCATCGAGAAGCTGGCCGCGGAGGACATGTCGGTGCGGCTCGCCGTGTCCCTGCACGCGCCGGACGACGAACTGCGCGACGACCTCGTCCCGGTCAACAACCGCTGGAAGGTCGCCGAGGTGCTGGACGCCGCGTGGGCGTACGCCGACCGCAGCGGCCGCCGCGTCTCCATCGAATACGCGCTGATCAAGGACGTCAACGACCAGGCGTGGCGCGCAGATCTTCTCGGCAGGCTCTTGCGCGGGCACCTCGCACACGTCAATCTGATCCCGTTGAACCCGACGCCGGGATCCAAGTGGACCGCGTCCCGGCCCGAGGACGAACGGGAGTTCGTCCGGAGGCTGGAGCACCACGGGGTCCCGGTCACGGTGCGCGACACTCGGGGCAGGGAGATCGACGGGGCCTGCGGGCAGCTGGCCGCCTCGACCAGGGACTGAGCGCCCGCGGTGTGCTCCCCGCACCCCGCGGACGCGGGGAGCTGCTGAGGAGCACGTGTGCGGGGGAAGAAGGGAACGCGGCCGCCGATCGTCCTGCGCGGCTACGACCGGGCCCAGGTGGACGCCCTGCTCGAGGAGATCCGCGGGGCGCTGAACGGCGGCCCGCCGCTGACCGCCGACGACGTCCGCGCCCGCCGGTTCGACATCGTCCTGCGCGGCTATGACCCCCGCACGGTGGACGAACTGGTCAGCGAGTGCATCCGCGAGTTGCAGGCTGCCGGGCCGATCCGCGAGCGGGCGGGGCGTCCGCGCGTCCATCCGGGCTGGCTGGTCTCCTGGATCGAGAACGCGCGGTTCCCCGCTGTCCGCATGCGCATGGGCTATGACGTCCGGGACGTCGACGCGTTCCTGGAGCGTGTCATCGCGGGCCTGCGCGGCGCCGCCCCGCCGGTGACGCCCGCCGACGTCCGCGCTTGCATCTTCCGGACGATCCGCCTCGGGCCCGGCTACGACGTGCAGGAGGTCGACGACTTCCTCGCCCGGCTCGCCGACGCCCTCGAACGCCGCTGACAAAGTTATCCACAGTTTTGCGGCGGGGTGGTGAGGCCGTCCGCGGCACGCAACGCTATGTGCATGGACGATCTCACCGCGCAGCGGAGGCGGCTGCGTCACCTGTTCGAGCGCTTCGTCAGCCCCGAGATGCTCGCCGCCGCGCTCCCCCTGACCCGCCCCGCCCTCCGGCTCGCCGCGGAGGGCGGCACCCCCGTGGACTTCGGCGGCGTCCCGCTCCTCCCGCCCGGCGAGCCGTGGCCGACATGGCACGGCCGCCCCCTGGACTTCCTCGGCGCCATCGACTTCGCCGGCCTCCCCTCGCCAGGCGAGATCCCCGGTGTTCCCGCCGCGGGGACCGCCGCCTTCTACTACGCCAGCGAGGTCCCGCGGCCCTGGGGCGACGAGTCCGCCCAGCGCGACGGGTGGCGCGTGTTCACCGGCGCCGTCGAACGCGCCTCCCCGCCGCCCGGCGCGGTCGCCTTCCCCCGCACGCGTCTGCACGCCGCGCCGTTCCTGTCCCTCCCGTCCCCGCAGGAACCGGCCGTCCGCCGCCTGGAGCTGCGCTATCCGGGCCTGCTCGCCGTCTACGAGCAACTGCACGCCGTGTGGTCCCGGCACATCCGCCCCGGCGGGCTGCCGGCCCACCAGCTCGGCGGCTGGCCGACGCTGGTGCAGCGGCCGATCGGGCCCGACTGCTTGTACGCCTCCACCGGCCGCGCACTGGACACCCCGAGATCCCCGGCCCTCACGCCGGAGGAGGCGCGTGCCGCCGAGGAATGGCACCTCCTCCTGCAACTCGACTCGGACCCGCGCCTCGGCTGGTACTGGGGTGATCCCGGCCGCGTCTACTTCTGCGGCCGCCGCGAACACCCGTTGGAGGACGCATGGCTGACCGTCCAAGCCGCCTGACGGCCGGGCGTCAGGAGCGGAACCGGTCCGTGGCGACGTAGGCGGCACCGACCAGGGCCGTCCACAGCACCAGATGCAGGGCGATGCCAGGGAAGTCCGCGACGAAGGCGTCCGGCCCGTCGTGGACCGCCCGCAGCCAGTTGATCATCGGCACCGAGACGGGCGACAGCGGCCCGAGGCCGAACAGCACCAGCGCGCTCGCGCCGCCGAGCAGCGCCAGCAACGCGACCCCGGGAGAAGGGAGGACGGCCCGGCTCGTCCACGCGCCGAGCAGTGTGCCCGCGGCCGCCACGAGCGCGTTCAGCGCCAGCCCCGCGGTCACCGCGGGGCCCGGCGACCCCGACGACACCGCCTGAACGAGAGGAATCACCAATGTCACGATCCCCAGGCACAGATTCATGCCGTAGGCGGCGAGCAGCCCCGCCCAGACGGGCGCCCACCGGTGCCTCGCCGCGGACGCCGTCAGGGCGCGCTGCTCGTCCGGCTGCGTGTCCAGCAGGGCGCGGGCCGCCCACGCCCACACCGGGAACATGAACGCCGCCACGTCGCCGAACGTGCCCACTGCGAGAGCGTCCGCCTCGGGCCCGCTCGGCCCCTGCGCCAGCACCAGGGCCACTACGAGGACGACGAGGATCAGCGGATGCAGCACACGCAGCGACCGGATGTAGGCCGCCGCCTGGAAGCGGGCGATCGCGATCATCGCGCGGGCCTCCGCACCCGGTAGCCGTCCGCGAGCAACTTCGCCTCCACGGTGTCGATTTCCTCCTCGGGGACGACGACCTCGAGGATCGCGGACGCGGGTGCGGTCACGTCCAAGGCGGTGACCGTGCCGTCGGCCACGCGCAGCCGCTCGACGTCGGGCAGCGGCTCGATGCACCGCTGGTGGTCACTGACCACGACGGTGGTCCCGCCGGCGGCGAGGTCGCCGATCAGTCCGGGGAGCGCGTCGCGCGTGGCGGCGTCCAGCCCGGCGAACGGCTCGTCCAGCACGAGGAGTTCGGGATCGTCCAGGAGGGCCTGCGCGATCCCGACCTTCTGCGCGCTGCCCTTGGACAGCTCCGGCAACCGCACATCCAGCAGCTGCTCGAAACCGAGCCGATCCGCCCACTCGCCGACCGAGTCCGCCCGGCAACCCCGAATGGAGGCCATGTGCGTCAGATAAGAACGAACGGTGAACGGCTGGTCGACCGGGAACCGCTCGGGCGCGTACCCGACCCGGTCGGGCCGTTCCCGGACGGCGCCTTTCCCCGGCCGTCGCAAACCGGCGACGAGCCGGAGAAAGGTCGACTTCCCCGCTCCGTTGCGCCCCGTGACCTCGATGATGCGCCCGGGCTCCAAGGTGAGGTCGACGCCCTTGAGAATCCACGGACCCCGTCTCCGGTACCGGAAGGCCACATCTTTGAAGAGCACACCCGCACCCTAGCGAAGCCGAATGCCCTTCCTCCGCCCTCGCAAGGGGAGACGCCCCGACCG
This sequence comes from Actinomadura sp. WAC 06369, assembly GCF_003947565.1. NCBI lineage: Bacteria > Bacillati > Actinomycetota > Actinomycetes > Streptosporangiales > Thermomonosporaceae > Actinomadura > Actinomadura sp. WAC 06369. The sequence goes on from NZ_QHJN01000171.1 coordinate 14,927, forward strand.
CCCATTCGCCAACCCTGGCGAATACGGCAGGACCGAGCAGCACACCGACGCCCAGCCCCACCGGCGGGACGGCGACCCGCGCGCCCGCCGCCCGCGTGCATGGCGTGGACGCCAACCGGCGCGGCCGCCGAACCGCAGGACGGGCCGAACACGAGGGCGGTGCATGTGACGTGGAACAGGGCGGGGGCGGCGATCGCAGCGAGTCCCAGCAGCGCCGACGCGCCCGTCCCTGTCAGCCCGTCCGAATGGGGACGGACTCCCGCACGGACTGGCCTCGGCGGGGGTGGGCCGCAAGCCGTGACGGACCGGGATGGGACGGGCGCACGCCTGTCCTAATCCGGTGCCGGGCCCGCCGAGTTCGCCAAGTCCGCCGGGTGGCCGGGTGCTGGTCGTACCAGTACGCCAGCCCCACCTTGCCCGCCCACCTTGCCCGGCGCGCGCCCCGTCCCGCTGGCGAGCGGCTTGGCAGTGGCGTGCACGGCTTCCGGCTGGGTGACCGGCTCTCGCGCTCGGGTGACTCGCCTCGCGGCTGTGCGGGTGGCTTCGCGGGTCGGTGGTCGGCTCTCGCGGCTGGACGATCGGCTTTCCGATTGGATGACCGGCTTCGCGGTTGGGCGACCGCCCCCCCGGGAGTTGGGTGACCGCCCCCCGGGAGTTGGGTGACTGGCCCTGGGAGTTGGGTGACTGGCCTCGTGGTTGCGTGGTTTGCCTCGCGGTTGGGTGACCGGCTCCGTAACTGGACGTCTGGCCTCGCCGTTTTCCTGCTGCTGTGCGTCTGCGGGGCTCTTCCGGGCGATTGTTCCGTTCGCGTCCTGCGCCGAATCTGTTTGCGTTCAGGATCGTCCGGTGCCTCGGCTTGGTTTCGCCCTGCGTCTGCTTTGGGACTGCTTAGGGCTTGGTTGCTCCGAAGCACGACGCTCCTGCTCAGGCTCGCCGGGGCTGGGGCGGGGTGTGGCGGGGGTCAGGTGAGGGCGGTTGTCAGGCGGGAGGCGTAGGCGGCGGCTTCGGTGTCGGAGTCGTATTTGTGGCGGGGCCAGAAGAATCCGCGGAGGCCGTCCTTGCGGTTGCGGGGGACGACGTGGACGTGCAGATGGGGGACGCTCTGGCTGATCCGGTTGTTCATGGCCACGAAAGAGCCGGCGGCGTCGAGGGCCGACTCCATCGCGGCGGCGAGTCGTTGCGCGTGGGCGAAGAAGGGGCCGAGTTCCTCGGGGGGAAGGTCGGTCAGGGTCTCGCGGTGCGTGCGGGGGACCAGCAAGGTGTGGCCCTTGAACAGCGGACGAGCATCGAGGAACGCCATCGCTTCCGGGGTGTCGAGGACGATGTGGGCGGGGCGTTCTCCCTTCACGATTTCGCAGAAGACGCAGGCGCCGCCGGAGTCAGCCATGGGTGGCATTCTGCCGGAAGGGAGCCGGTCGGGGGTGCAGCGGCGGGGCTGCTGGCGCTTATACCCATCTCCGAGCCCACGAGACATGCGCAGATTACGTATGCCCG
>NZ_QHJN01000172.1:0-16238 GCF_003947565.1 Actinomadura sp. WAC 06369
CTCGAGGGGTTCCGCCCGGCGCACGCGGGCACCGTCCGGGTCCTCGGCCGAGACCCGTACCGCGAGCGCCGCGCCACCGCCACCTACACCGTGCGCGGCGACGGCATGCAGGCCGTCGAGCGCGATGCCGCCGGCGTCCGCCCAGCGCAGCAGCTCGTACAGGCCGGCCTGCATGCCGTCGCCGCGCACGGTGTAGGTGGCGGTGGCGCGGCCGCCGTCCACGGCGATGTCCGCGGCGGCGCCGCCGAGCAGCGGCAGCTCGCGGACCCGCAGCCGCTCGGGCACCCGGAAGCTGATGCGGTCGCCGTGGCCGGCGACGACCTCGGCGACGGTGCCGGTCTGCTCGATCGCGCCCCGGTGCATGATCGCCAGCCGGTCGGCGAGCTGCTCGGCCTCCTCCAGGTAGTGCGTGGTGAGCAGCACGGTGGTGCCGTCCCGCACCAGGTCCCGGACGGTCCGCCAGGTGGCGTGCCGGGCCTCGGGGTCCATGCCGGTGGTGGGCTCGTCCAGGAACAGGACGCGGGGACGGGCGAGGAGCGCGAGCGCGAGGTCGAGGCGGCGCTTCTGCCCGCCGGACAGCTGCCGGACCTTCACGCCCGCCCGGTCCTGCAGCCCGACGAGCGCGAGCACCTCGGCGGCGGGCCGCGCGCGGGGCGTGAACCCGCGCCAGTGGGCGGTGGTCTCGGCGACCGTGAGGTCGTTGAAGAAGCCGCCCTCCTGGAGCATGATCCCGATCTGCGGGCGGACGGCGCGGCGCTCGCGGTACGGGTCTCGGCCGAGGACCCGGACGGTGCCCGCGTGCGCCGGGCGGAACCCCTCGAGGGTCTCCATGGTGGTGGTCTTGCCGGCGCCGTTGGTGCCGAGGAGCGCGAACAGCTCCCCCTCCCCGACTTCGAACGAGACGCCGGAGACGGCCTCGTGGTCGCCGTACCGCTGGCGCAGCCCGTCGACGTGGATCACCTGGTTCGGATGCATGCCCCCAGCGTCGCGGGGAGCGCGGCCCCGCCGGTAGAAGCGGCTATCACCGCTTCGCCCGGCGGTTGTCAGCCGATCGGTATGACGGTTGTCATCCGCCCTGGTCGGCCGGGGGCCGCCGCGGGGGCCGTCAGCCGCCGACGCTGACGACGTGCCCGATCGCGGACGGGTCGGCGGCGTGGTCCAGCAGCGCCAGGGCGAGGTCGGCGCGGGCGAGGGTGAAGCCGCCGAGGACGTTGCGGTCCACCGCGGCCCGGTAGCGCCCCTTGCCGTCGCCGTCGGTGAGCCGCGGCGGCCGGACGATCGTCCAGTCGAGGCCGGAGGCGCGGACGACGTCCTCGGCGCGGGCCATGTCGGCGAAGGCGTGCTTGAGCATCGGCTTCAGCAGCATCGGCTTGACGACGTACCGGGTGAGCGGGTCGTCGCCGGGTCCGTTGGCGAACCCGGACGCGCTGACCATGAGGAACCGCCGCTCCCCGACGGCCCCCATCGCGGCGGTGATGCTGCGCGTGCTGTCCTCGCAGACGGTGGTGGGGGTGCGGCCCTCGCGGGTGCCGATGGCGGTGACGACGGCGTCGCTCCCCTTCACCGCGTCCTCGATGGCGCCGGGGTCCATGACGTCGGCGCGGACGACCTCCAGGGCCGCGCCGTCGCCGGCGCGGTCGCGCAGGTCGGCGGGCAGCCGGGACGGGTCGCGCACGACCGCGGTGACGCGGTGGTCCTTGATGAGGGCCCGGCGGACGACCTGCAGTCCGGTGCCGCCGGTCGCCCCGAAGACCGTGAGTCGCATGGTTCCTCCTGGTGGAAGAGGGTGAGTGAATCTTTACTCACCCCTAGATTGGGTTAGCATTCACTCACCTGTCAAGCGGAGGGAGCCGGATGAGCGCACGGGAGCGGATCCTGGACGCGGCGGCCGACGTGATGCGCGAGCGCGGCGTCGCCCGCGCCACCACCAAGGAGATCGCCCGGGCGGCGGGGTACTCCGAGGCGCTGCTCTACAAGCACTTCCGCGACAAGGACGAGCTCATGATGCTGGTCCTGAAGGAGCGCATGCCCGCGTTCACGGTCACGGGCGAGCCCGGCCGCGGCACCGTCGAGTCGAACCTCGTGGCCGTGGCGCACAACGGGCTGCGGTTCTACCGGCGCGCGTTCCCGATGATGGCGTCCATGGTCGCGCAGCCGCCGCTGATGGCCGCGACCCGCGAGTCGCTGCGCAAGTACGGGGCGGGCCCGCACGTGCCCGTCCGCCAGCTCGCCGAGTACCTCGACGCCGAACGCGGCCTCGGCCGGGTCGCCGCGGACGCCGACACCGCCGCGGCCGCCGCGCTGCTGCTCGGCGCGTGCTTCCAGCAGGGCTTCCTGCGCTACTTCGCCGAGGGCGCCGCGGCGGCCGACCCGCCCGAGTCGGACGCCCGCGACCTCGTGCGCCCCCTGCTCCCGTCCCTGCTCCCCTGACCTGCTCCCCTGACCCTCCGGGGCGTCAGAGCTCGCCGAGCCGGGTCTTCACCACCTTGCCCATCGCGTTGCGCGGCAGCCCGCCGACCAGGTGGACGGCGCGGGGCCGCTTGTGCGCCGACAGCCGCCCGGCGACGAAGTCGATCAGCCCGCGCTCGTCCACGCCGTCCGCGACGACATAGGCGGTGACCTGCTCGCCCAGATCGGCGTGCGGGGTGCCGACGACGGCCGCCTCCCGCACCGCGGGGTGCGCCAGCAGCGCGTTCTCCACCTCGCCCGCGCCGATCCGGTAGCCGCCGCTCTTGATCAGGTCGGTGGAGGCGCGGCCGACGATGCGGTGCCGCCCGTCCGGGGCGATGACGGCGATGTCGCCCGTGCGGAACCAGCCGTCGGCGGTGAACGCCGCGGCGGTCGCCTCGGGCCGGTTGAGGTACCCCTTGAACAGCAGCGGCGCGCGGACGTGCAGCTCACCGGGCGTCTCGCCGTCGGCCGGGACGTCCGCGCCGTCCTCGGCCCGCAGCCGGGTCTCCACACCGGGCAGCGGCGTGCCCACGTATCCGGGGTGCCGTTCGCCGTCGGCGCGCGCGCTGACGGTGATGAGGGTCTCCGTCATGCCGTACCGCTCGACCGGACGGTGCCCGGTGAGGCCCTCGAGCCGCTCGAAGACGGGCACCGGCAGGGGCGCGCTCCCGGACACCAGCAGCCGCGCGCCGCGCAGCGCCTCCGCCGCGGCCGCGTCCGCGGCCGTCCGCGACCAGACCGTCGGGACGCCGAAGAACAGGCTGCCGCCGTCGTCCCGCGCGGCCGCCGCGTACGCCTCGGGCGTCGGCCGCCCGGTGTGGACGAGCGGCGACCCGACGCGCAGGGCGCCGAGGACGCCCAGGACCAGGCCGTGCACGTGGAACAGCGGCAGCCCGTGCACGAGGACGTCGTCGGGGGTCCACGCCCACGCGCCGGCGAGCGCGTCGAGGCCCGCGGCGATCGCGCCGCGGGAGATCAGCACGCCCTTCGGCGCGCCCGTCGTCCCGCTGGTGTAGAGGATCAGGGCGGTCGCGTCCGGCGCGGGCCCGCCGGGTCCGGCGTCGCCCGGCGGCAGGTCGTCGACCGGCAGCAGCGGCGGCTCCCCGTCGAGGACCGCGGTGCCGCGCGCGCCGAGCAGCAGCGCGGCGCCGGAGTCGCCGAGGATGTGGGCCCGCTCGTCCGGGCCCGAGTCGGGCGGCACCGGCACCACCGGGACGCCCGCGAGGAGCCCGCCGACGACGGCCACGACCGTCTCCAGGGACGCGGTGGCGTGCACCGCGACCGCGTCCGCCCCGCCGATCCGGGCGGCGACGGCCGACGCCCGGCGCAGCAGCTCGTCCCGCGCCAGCTCCCGCCCCGCCACGCGCACCGGGCCGCCCGCTTCCCCGAGCAGGTCCATCCCCCGCCCCCTTCCGGTCGTCGGATGAGCATTTGGAAGTATGCCGTCCATGCCGGAGACCGCGACCACCTACCCGGCGCTCGCCGCGCGCCTGCTGGCGCTGCCGCCGTCCTGCGGGCCGGTGCGGATCGTCGCGGTCGACGGGCCGAGCGGCGCGGGCAAGTCGACGTTCGCGGGACGGCTGGCCGCGGTGCTGGCGGGCGCCCCGGTCGTCCGGTCCGACGACTTCCGCGTGCCGTGGGACGCCGACCCGCTGACCTGGTGGGAGCCGTTCGAGCGGGCGGTGCTGGCGCCGCTGCGGGAGGGCCGCCCGGCCGTCCTGCGCCGGTTCCACTGGCACCGCGAGGCGTACGGGCCGCCCGAGGAGATCCCGCCCGCGCCCGTCCTGCTGGCCGAGGGGGTCGGCGCGGCGTGGGCCGGGTCGCCCGCCGCCTACCGGGTGTGGATCGAGGCGCCGCGCGCGCTGCGCCGCTCCCGCGTCCTCGACCGGGACGGGCCGGCGTTCGCGGACGCGTGGGACGGCTGGTCCGTGCGCGAGGCGGCCCACTTCGCCGCGGACGGCACCCGGCACCGGGCCGACCTGCGGCTCGACGGAACCGACCTCGCCCACCGGCTCCGCGCCCGCCGGTAGGCTGATCCCTTTCATCCGACGGACGACAGGCTGGAGCCCGTTCATGGCGCTGGAACGCCCCGAGATCGACTTCCCCGAGGGTCAGCCGCCCTCGATGCTCGACATCACCGACATCAGCGTGGGCGACGGCCCGGAGGCCGTGAAGGGCTCGCAGGTGTCGATGCACTACGTCGGGGTGTCGTGGTCCACCGGCGAGGAGTTCGACGCGTCCTGGAACCGCGGCTCCACGCTGGACTTCGAGCTCGGCGCCGGCCGCATGATCAAGGGCTGGGACATGGGCATCCCCGGCATGAAGGTCGGCGGCCGCCGCAAGCTCGTCATCCCCCCGCACCTCGCCTACGGCGACCGCAGCCCCAGCCCGGCCATCAAGCCGGGCGAGACGCTGATCTTCGTGGTGGACCTCGTGGCGGTGAGCTGACCCCGCGGGAGTAAAACGGCGGGCAATCCGCGGGTGAAAAACACCCCGGGTGCCCGCCGTCGCCGTTTCCGGGGCCGGACGGTTCGGTATCAGCCCGGAGTGATCGAGGCGCGGGGGCTGACGAAGCGGTACGGGACCACCACCGCCGTCCGCGACGCCTCGTTCACCGTCGTGCCCGGCCGCGTCACCGGATTCCTCGGGCCGAACGGCGCGGGCAAGTCGACGACGATGCGGATGGTCCTCGGGCTCGACCGCCCCACGGCCGGGGACGTCACGGTGAACGGCGTCCACTACCGCTCGCTCGGCGCGCCGCTGCGCGAGATCGGGGCCCTGCTGGACGCGACGGCGGTGCACGGCGGCCGCAGCGCCTACAACCACCTGCGCTGCCTCGCGCAGAGCAACGGCATCCCGCGGCGGCGCGTGGACGAGGTCCTGGAGCTGGTCGGGCTGGGGGACGTCGCGCGGCGGCCCGTCCGTGGGTTCTCGCTCGGGATGGAGCAGCGGCTCGGCATCGCGGGCGCGCTGCTCGGCGACCCGGGCGTGCTGATGTTCGACGAGCCCGCGAACGGCCTCGACCCGGAGGGCATCCGGTGGATCCGGACGCTGATGCGGCGGCTCGCGCGGGAGGGCCGGACGGTGTTCGTGTCGAGCCACCTGATGTCGGAGATGGCGCTCACCGCCGACCACCTCCTGGTGATCGGCCGCGGCCGGATCCTCGCCGACACCGGGATGCGGGAGTTCATCGACCAGAACGCCGCCGGGCACGTCCGGGTCCGGTCGCCGCAGCTCGGCGAGCTCGCGCGGCTGCTGGCGTCCGGCGGGCGGCGGTTCGAGGACGGGCCGGACGGGTCGCTGCTGGTGCACGGCGCGACGGCGGCGGAGGTCGGCGACCTCGCCGCCGACCACGCGCTGCGGGTGCACGAGCTGGCCCTGGTCCGGCCGTCGCTGGAGGAGGCGTTCATGCGGCTGACCGGCGACGCCGTCGAGTACCACGCGTGGACGGGGGCGCCGACGTGACGGCCGCGCCCGCGCCCGCGCCCGCCGCGCCCTCCCGGGACGCCCGCCGGGTCCGGTTCGGGCACGTCCTGGCCGCGGAGTGGACGAAGATCCGCACGGTGAAGTCGACGTTCTGGACGCTGCTCGCGGGGGCCGTCGTCCTCATCGGCTTCTCGGCGCTGTGGGCGCTGGCGTTCAGCACGACCTACGACCAGATGAGCGACACCGAGCGGGCCACGTTCACGCCGATGACGCCGATCCAGGTCGCGTTCTACTTCGCGATGGTGGTGTTCGGCGCGCTCGGCGTGCTGGTGATCACGGCCGAGTACTCCACCGGGATGATCCGGACCGCGCTGACCTCCGTGCCCCGCCGCGCCCACTACCTCGCCGCCAAGACGCTCGTGCTCGCCCTGGTCGTGCTCGTCGTCGGCGTCGCGGTGACGTTCGCGTCGTTCCTCGTCGCGCAGCCCGTCCTCGCCGCGAAGGGCCTGGACGGCTCGCTGGGCGACCCCGGCATCCTGCGGGCGGTCGTCGGCGGCGGCCTCTGGCTCGCGCTGATCGCGGTCATGGCGCTGGCCCTCGGCACGCTGCTGCGGCACACGGCGGGGTCGGTCGTGCTGGTGTTCGTGCTCCTGTTCGTCCTCGGCATCGCGGGCGGCTTCCTGCCGGGTTCGTGGGGCGAGACCGTCAACGAGTACCTGCCGTCCAACGCGGGGAGCGCGATCCTCTCCCCCGCCGACCAGACCGGCCTGCTCGCCCCCTGGTTCGGCCTCGGCGTGTTCGCGATCTACACGGCGGTCCTCCTCGCCGCCGCCTTCCTCCTCTTCGAACACCGCGACGCCTGACCGCCCACCCGCCCCCTCCCGCGCGCTTCGCCGCCGGTCTTCTTTCCCGCGGGTGACAGTCGAATACACGCCGAAGATCGGGCAATTACGGCGTCGCGCGTCCGGGCATGATCAGATATGTCCCGTCGGTTTCGCCGCGCGCCGCCCCGGACGCCGGGAGCTGGGCCGCGCGGGCGCGCCGACGGACCCCCGGATCCAGCTCGATGAACGGAGAACGCGGCCGATGCGTGGGAAGACGCCCGTGATCGCGATGGTCGCCGCCGGAGTGCTCGGCGTGACGGCGGGCGGCTGGCCCGTGGTGCGCGCGCAGTCCGGCGAGTCCGGGCCGTCGACGCGGTCGCGGCTCGCCGCGGCGCTCGCCGACCGGACCTTCCCGGCGCCCGAGCCCGGCTCGTGGACGCCGCCGAAGCCCGCGCCGGACGGCCTGCCCCCGGTGATCAACAGCATCGACACGGCGGAGAAGGTCGTGTTCCTGACGATCGACGACGGCTACGTCTACGACGCCGAGTTCGTGAACCTCGTCCGGAAGGAGAAGGTTCCGATCATGACGTTCCTGACGTCCCGCTACATCGACGGGCACGGCCAGTACTTCTGGGCGCTGAAGCGGGCGGGGTCGCCGATGGAGAACCACACGGTCGGGCACCCGAACATGGCGACGCTCGGGCCGGACGCGCAGAAGAAGGAGATCTGCGAGGCGTCCGACGCGATCCAGAAGCAGTACGGGCGGCGCCCGACGCTGTTCCGGCCGCCGTTCGGCAGCTACAACGAGACCACCCGGCGGGTGTCGAAGGACTGCGGCGTGAAGTCGTTCCTCCTGTGGTCCGCCGAGTACTACAACGGGACGTCCGGGCCCGGCGTGGGCTTCAACGGGTTCGCGCGGGGGGACGGCGGCGACGGGTTCAAGCCCGGCGACATCATCCTCATGCACTTCCGCGAGGGGCTCGCGGGCCAGTTCAAGGCGTTCCTCGACAAGATCAGGAAAGCCGGGTTCCGGCCCGCGGCGCTGGAGAACTACCTGCCGCGGTCGCTCGGCGGCAACGCGCCCGACCAGGGCGGGTCCTGAATCCCGACGTATCCGGAGGATTTCCGGTTACGGGCCGCGGGCCGCGGGCCGCGTTCTATCGTCGTCCCGCCGGCGGGGTTGAGTCCCCCGCTCCCCGAGCAGCCCCGCCGGCACGGACCCGCTACTCCATGCCGGGACGGCGGCGCACCGGGCCGCCGATCTCGGTCTCGTCCGGCGCGATCATCCCGCCGCCCGTGCCGTCCGGCCGCCGGACGGCGTTCAGCGCGTGGTACCCGACGAGGACCGCGACGGTGCCGAGCGCGATGCCCTCCAGGGGGAAGTCGTCGGTGATGTTCAGCGTCACGTTCCCGATGGCGAGGATGAGGCCCGCCGCGACCGGGACGAGGTTCACCGGATCGCCGAAGTCGACGCGGTTCTCGACCCAGATCTTCGCGCCGAGCAGGCCGATCATGCCGTAGAGGACGACCGTGATGCCGCCGAGCACGCCGCCGGGGGTGGCGGCGACCAGCGCGCCGAACTTGGGGCAGAGCCCGAACAGGATCGCCACGAGCGCCGCGACGTAGTACGCGGCGGTGGAGTAGATGCGGGTGGCGGCCATCACGCCGATGTTCTCGGCGTAGGTGGTGGTGGGCGCGCCGCCGACCGCGGACGCGAGCGTGGTGCCGACGCCGTCGGCGGCGAGGGCGCGGCCGAGCACCGGGTTCAGGTCGTCGCCGGTCATCGCCGACACCGCCTTGACGTGCCCGGTGTTCTCCGCGATCAGCGCGATGACCGGCGGCAGCGCGAGCAGGATCGCGGACGTCTTGAAGTCGGGCCCGTGCAGCTGCGGGAGCCCGAACCAGTCCGCGGACGACACGGCGGAGAAGTCGACGCGGTCGTGCGCGAACGGGGCGGCGACGCAGTACGGGCCCTCGGACGCGCAGGCGCGGCCCGCCGCGTCCAGCAGGTTCTGCCCCGGCAGCACGGAGGTGACCGGCCCGGCGAGGACGTCCAGCAGCCAGGAGAGGGCGAACCCGAACACGAGCGCGAGCAGGATCGCGATCCGCGACCAGAAGCCGCGCAGCAGCACCGTGCACAGGACGGCGAAGCACAGCGTGGCGAGGGCGACCCACTGGTCCTGCGGCCAGTAGGTGTCGGCGACGACCGGCGCGAGGTTGAAGCCGATCAGCATGACGACCGCGCCGGTGACGGCGGGCGGGAAGATCCGGTGGATGAGGTCGCCGCCCAGCAGGTGGACGACCACGCCGACGATCAGGAGCACGGCGCCGGTGACGAGGATCGCGCCGGTCACGGTGGCGCTGTCGCCGCCGCCCGCCCGGATCGCCGCGGCCACGCCGACGAACGAGGCGCTGCTGCCGAGGTAGCTCGGCACCTTCCCGCGGACGATCAGCAGGAACAGGATCGTCGCGAACCCCGACATCATGATCGCGAGGTTCGGGTCGAGGCCCATCAGCACGGGGAACACGAAGGTCGCCCCGAACATCGCCACCACGTGCTGGGCGCCGATCCCGGCGGTGCGCGGCCACGACAGCCGCTCGTCCGGACGGACGATCTCGCCCGGCGGGGGCGTCCGCCCGTCGCCGTGCAGCTTCCAGCCGATCTTCATCGGGTCCCTCCCGGTCCTGCGTCGCCGCGCCGTGCGGCAGGGTAGATCTACCAGGTGGGAGGCCGCGCGAACGGACCGGGGGCCGCCCGGGGGCGCGCGTTCGGCGCGGCCCCGGACGTCCGCCGGGCACTGCCGTTACCCTCAGATACCGCGCATGCGCAGTACGTGAAGGGCGAGGGTGAGGTTGAGCCGGAGATGGGCGTCCTCGGTGAACGCGCCGAGCATCCGCTCCAGCTTGCCGATGCGGTAGCGCAGCGTGTTGTAGTGGAAGTGGAGCCGGCGGGCCGTCTCGGCGACGTTGAGGTTGGTCTCCAGCAGCACCTGGAGGGTGCGGCGCAGGTCCACCAGCTCGGGCTCGGCGTCGGACGCCAGGTCGCCGAGGGTCTCGCGGACGAACGCGTGGAGCTCCTCCGGGTCCGACACCAGGCTCAGCAGCCGGTACACGCCGAGCTGGTCGAAGTGCGCGCGCGCCCCGGGTCCGTGGAGCTGCCGCCCCACCCGGACGGCCTTGACGGCCTGCTCGTACGCCTCGGGCAGCGCGGCCGGGGACCCCACGGTGCGGCTGACGCCGGAGGAGAACGTCCGCCGCACCGACATGTGCTCGGCGAACACCGCCGCCGCCTCTTTGATCATCGTCTGCACCGGCGCGGACGGCAGCTCGGCGGAGCCGTCGCCGTCCCCGCCGACGATCGCGACGACCTCGTGGGCGAAGCTCACGACCGCCGCGCCGCGGTCGTGCCGCCGCGCGGCGGCCGTCCAGGCCGCGGCGAGCCGCTCCTGCGCGGACCGCTCGTCGGCGCCGCGGCCGCCGCGCGCCCCGCCGTCCGGTTCCGCGCCCGCTCCCCCGCCGCCCCCGCCGCGGGCGCGCCCGTCCAGTTCGGCGACCACGACCATCATGGGACGGTCGAGGTCCCAGCCGAAGCCGTCGCAGTGCGCGATGATCCGGTCGTCGTCGCCCGCGCGGCCCGCGAGGACGTCGCGCAGGAAGTCGGCCCGGTACTTGCTCTCCACCGCCGCGACCGCCTGCTGCTTGGTCACCACGAGCGCGGTGACGGTCGCGGCGCGTTCGAGGATTCCGAGGTCGGTGCCGCGCAGCGCGCCGCCGGGGCTGAACGCGACGATGCGGCCGTGGTCGAAGCCGCCCGCCATCACGGGCACGACCAGGTGGTCGGCGGTGCCGTGCGCGCCGGTGATGCCGCAGCCGCCGCGCCCGCAGGCGGCGTGCCGGCCCGCGTCGAACGCCCGCATCGCGGCGACGTCCTCGTCCGGCCCGGCGCCCGCGAGGACGCGCTGCTCGCCGTCCAGCACGACCACCGCGACGTCCAGCAGCGACGCGACCTCGTCGACCACCTCCTGCAGCCCGCCGCCGCACAGCACGATCTGGACGAGCGCGCGGTGCACCTCCTCGGTGCGCGCGAGCACGGCCGCCTGCCGGTTCAGGATGTCGGTCAGCACCTGGTTGAGGATGTCGTCGAAGCCGACGTCGGGCGGGAGCAGGATCAGCGGGAAGCCGCGCCGGTCGGCCTGCGCGACCATCTCCGGCGGCGGCGCGTCCAGGTAGCGGCCGAGCTTGATCGCGAGCGCCGCCAGGCCGCGCTCGTCCAGGTCGGCGATCAGGTTGTCGAAGGACTCGGGGGTGTGGCGCAGCGGGTATCCGGTGGTGAGGAGCAGCTCGTTCGGTTTGACCCACGACAGGACGTCGGGGACCTCCATCACGTTGAGTCGCTGGACGACGCGGTCGAGGCCGGCCCGGCCGGCGATGAGGCGGGCGCCGTTCAGGGTGCTGACGCCGAGGACCTCGCCGACCGACAGGCCGTAGGTCAGGGTTCCGGTGCTGGCGAGCCGCAGGGCCGGTGGGCCCGGGTCCGCGCTGATGTAACTCATGCCAGGGGTCACCTCGCCTTTTGGTGCGTACATCGCCCGTTAAGGCGTGATCGCTACCGATACCTGATCAACACTGACAACAAAGGCGAACAATGACAAGAAGCCTTGGCACCTTTGTCCATACGGCCCGCGCGAGCGGCGATCTACCGTCGCGGCAGAGTCCGGGCCGCCCCGTCGACGACGACGCGGCGGCACCCGTCAACCGGCCTCGGGAGGTTCCGTGACCCCGCTCGTCCGCGATCCCGCATCGCCGTCCGCGCCGCTCCCCGCCCGGCCCGGCGCCCGCCCGCCCCGGTCGGGCGCCGCGAGCCTGGCGCTGCGGCCGCTGCTGGACGGGCCGCGCCGGCCCGCCCGCGTCATCGCCGTGTTCCCGGCGGCCGTGTACGCGGAGGTGCGCGGCGGCCCGGAGCCGCGGGTGCTGGCCGTGGTCGCCTCCGACGCCGCCCGCATGCCGAACGCCGTGGTCGTCCCGGCGGCGCGCCGCGACCACCCGTTCCGCGCGGTGCGCGAGGGCGCCGACGCGGTCGTCGGGGACGGGCGGTTCGAGACCGGCGGGTTCGCGGTGCGGGTGCGCCGCGAGTGGGACCCCGCGCCCGTCCTCGGGCCGCTCCATCCCGCCGCGCTCGCCCGGAACCTGCGGGCCGTGGAGGCCGCGTGCGAGGACGCCGGGATGGGCGGCGGCGGGCTGGCCGGCCACCCCGATCCGGGCCTGCTCGCCGACCGCTGCGCCGCCGGGGACCTCGCGGGCGCGGTGGAGGCCGCCGAGCGGATCGTCGGGCTCGGGCCGGGCCTCACCCCGAGCGGGGACGACGTCCTGTGCGGCCTGCTCGTGGCGCTGCGGCACGCGGGCGGCGCCGTCCGCCCCGGCGGGCGCGCGGTGTGGCTGGCGGACTGGCTGGGCGCCGCCGTCACCGCGGACGCCGGCACCCGCACCACCGCGCTCGCCGCGACGCTGCTGCACTGCGCGGCGGCGGGCGCCGCGGGCGCGGAGGTCGGCGCGGTGCTGCGCTGCGCGGCCGGGGCCGAGCCGCCGGGCCCGGCGGTGCGGCGGCTGCTGGCCGTGGGGCACACCTCCGGCACCGACCTGGCGCACGGGCTGCTCGCCGGCTGCCGCGCGGCGGTCGCGCTGACCGGCCCCCGCTGGTTGTGCCGCGCCGGCTGAGCCGCACCGGTGGACGGGCGGCGCGTCCGGCGCCGTCTGCGGGCCCATGCGCTGGGGTAACGTCCGGGTATGACCGAAATGATCACCGGGGCGCAGTACGCGCTCGCCGCCGGGCCGTACCGGGCCGTCGTCACCGAGTCGGGCGCGACCCTGCGCGAGCTGACCTGCGACGGACGGCCGCTGGTCCTGGCCCACGGCGCGGACGAGCCGGCCCCGGCGGCGTTCGGCAGCCTGCTGGTCCCGTGGCCGAACCGCGTCGACCGGGGCCGCTACGAGTACGGCGGGAAGGCGTACCGGCTGGACCTGTCCGAGCCGGAGAACGACTGCGCGATCCACGGGCTCGTCCGGTGGGCGTCCTGGACGGCCGCCGAGCACGAGCCGCACCGGGTGCGGCTGGCGCACCGGCTGCTCGGCTCGGCCGGCTACCCGTTCCGCCTCGACCTCGAGGCCGAGTACGCCCTCGACGCGGACACGGGCCTGACCGTCCGGATGAGCGCGCACAACCCGGGCAGCGCCGCCGCCCCGTACGGGCACGGCGCCCACCCGTACCTCACGGTCGGCGAACCGCTCGACCGCTGCACCGCGACGCTCGGCGCGGCCCGGTACGTCCCGGTGGACGACCGGATGATCCCGTCCGGGCCCGCCGCGGACGTCACGGGCACCCGCTGGGACCTGCGGGATGGGCCCGTCCTCGGCGACCGGAAGATCGACAACGTGTACACGGAGCTCGACCGGGACGAGTCGGGCCGCTGCTGGGCGACGCTCAGCGGCGGCGGCCGGTCCGTGCGGTTGTGGTCCGACGAGGCGCACCCCTGGATGCAGGTCTACACCGCCGACGAGGCGCCGGAGCCGCGCACCGGGCTGGGCGTCGAGCCGATGACCTGCCCGCCGAACGCGTTCGCCTCCGGCGAGGGGCTGATCGATCTCGCGCCCGGCGCCACAATCAGCGGATCTTGGGGGATCATGGCGGGGTGAATCTCAGCGTTGCCTCGCTCGACGACCTGTCCGCCCGCATCGCCGCCGTCCGCGACGCGCACCGCGAGCGCCTGCCCGGCGGCGCCGACGGCCGCCGGCCGGTGCACACGGTGTACGTCCCGGCCGACCGGTTCGCCGCCTCGACGCCCGCCGACTTCGGCGCGGAGGCGCTGCGGCTGCTCAACACCCACACCCCGGGCGACGGGTCGTTCGGGGCGGCGTTCGGCCTCGACCCGGAGCTGGCCGGGCGGGTCCGCGAGCGGGTCGCGGCCAAGCTGGCCGCCGAACCGGTCGAGGACGTCCGGATCGACTTCGAGGACGGCTACGGCGTCCGCCCCGACGCCGAGGAGGACGCGCACGTCGCCCAGGCCGTCGAGGCCGTGGCCGCCGCGTACGAGGTGAAGGGGCTCCCCCACTACTGGGGGCTGCGGGTCAGGTCGTTCGCCGACGGCGGCCACGAGCGGGCGATGCGGACGCTGGACGGCTTCCTCACCGCGCTGCGGGACCGGCTCGGCCGGCTGCCCGGCGGGTTCACGATCACGTTCCCGAAGGTGCTGTCCGCCGAGCACGTCGCGCTGTTCACCGAGTACCTGGACCTGCTGGAGACGTCCCTCGGGCTGCCCGCCGGCATCCTGCGGTTCGAGATCCAGGTGGAGACCCCCGAGTCGGTCTTCGACGCGGACGGGCGGGTCGCGGCGCCCGCGCTCGTGCGGGCGGCCGGGGGACGGCTGACCGGCGCGCACTTCGGCGTGTACGACTACACCGCCGCCATCGGCCTCCCGCCGGAGGAGCAGCGGCTCGACCACCCGGCCTGCGACTTCGCGCGGCACGTCATGCAGGTCGGGTTCGCCGGGTCCGGGGTGCGGCTGTCGGACGGCTCCACCAGCACCGTCCCGCGCGACGAGGGCCCCGACGAGGTCAACGCCGCCTGGGCGGCGCACGCCGCGCACGTCCGGCACTCGCTGCGGCACGGGTTCCACCAGGGCTGGGACCTGCACCCGGCGCACCTGCCCAGCCGCTACGCCGTCGTGTACGGCTACCACCTGACGGGCGTGGACGACGTCATCGCGCGGGTACGGGCCTGGCGGGAACGGTCCGGCGGCGAGGGCGGCGTGCTGGACGAGCCGGCGACGATCGAGGCGCTCACCGACCGGCTGCGCCGCGCCGTGGACTGCGGCGCGCTCGACGAGTCCGACGTCCCGCCCCTCTCGTGACCCGCCGACCCCGCACCGAAAGCCGTCTGGAAGCGTAGGCATGCCGACCGAGGACAGCGTGGACGCGGGCGTCCGCACGATGCTGCTGCTCATGCCGCGCCTGGTCGGGACCGCCAAGCGCATCAAGCCGCCGCCCGAGCTCGCCGGCTTCGACCTGGCCCCGCGGCACCTGTCGCTGCTCGCCTACCTGCTGCTCGACGGGCCGCTCGGCGTCAACGAGCTCGCGCGGCGGCTGGAGGTCGCGCCCGCGACGGTCAGCCTCATGGTCGGCGACCTCGGCCGGCAGGGCATCCTGGAGCGCCGCACGGACCCCGCCGACCGGCGCCGCGCCATCGTCGCCGTCACGCCCCGGCACCTCCCGGCGATCAACGACTGGCTGGGGCGCAGCGCGGGCGCCTGGCGCACCGCCCTGGAACCCCTCTCCCCCGCGGAGCGCCGGATGTTCATCGACACCCTGCTGACCTACGAGCGCGCGCTCACCGAGGCCCGCGACGGGTGAAGGCGTCCAGGTCGGCGGGGGTGTCGATGTCGTCGGGCACCGCGACGCCGTCGCACGGCACGGGCGTCACCAGGTCCGGCCGGGAGCGCAGGAACGCCCGCGCGCCCCGGTCGCCCACCGCCGACCCGGCCGCCGCCGCGACGTGCTCGCCCGCCAGCAGGACGGGGTTGCGCGGCGCGCCGCCGTAGGTCGCCACCGCGATCCGCGCGCCGTCCCGGTACGCGGCGATCAGCCGCCGGACCGCCGCGGCCGTCACCCCCGGCTGGTCGACGAGCGCGACGACCACCGCCGGGCAGCCGGGCGGCAGCGCGCCCAGCCCCGCGCGCAGCGACGACCCCATGCCCTCCCGCCAGTCCGGGTTCGGCACCACGACCGCGCCGACCGCCTCCACCGCCGCGGCCCCCGACACCACGAGCACCGGCGCGCAGCCCGCGGCCCGCAGCATCCGCACGCCCCGGTCGACGAGCCGCTCGCCGTCCAGCTCCAGCAGCGCCTTCGGACGGCCGAACCGGCGGCCCGCCCCCGCCGCGAGCAGCAGCCCGGCCGGGGGCGCCTCACCCGGCATCGGGCGGCTCCGCGCCGTGGATCCGGCCCCCGGTCTCGGTCAGCGGCCGCCCCGACCCGCCCCAGCGGAGCTGCACCAGCTCCGCCGCGATCGACACCGCCGTCTCCTCCGGCGTCCGCGCGCCGAGGTCCAGCCCGATCGGCGACCGCAGCCGGGCCAGCTCGTCCTCGCCGAGCCCCGCCTCCCGGAGCCGCGCCAGCCGGTCGTCGTGGGTCCGGCGCGACCCCATCGCGCCCACGTACCCGGCCTCCGTGCGCAGCGCGATCTCCAGCAGCGGCACGTCGAACTTCGGGTCGTGCGTCAGCACGCAGATCGCCGTCCGCTCGTCGACCGGCTCCTCCGCCAGATACCGGTGCGGCCACCGGACGACCACCTCGTCGGCGTCCGGGAACCGCTTCGGCGTCGCGAACACCGGACGCGCGTCGCACACCGTCACCCGGTACCCGAGGAACCGGCCGATCCGCGCGACGGCCGCCGCGAAGTCGATCGCCCCGAACACCAGCAGCCGGGGCGGCGGCGCGAACGCGTGCACGAACACCTCCAGCTCGTCCAGCCGCCGCTCCCCCTCC
>NZ_QHJN01000018.1:0-78029 GCF_003947565.1 Actinomadura sp. WAC 06369
GTCAGGCGTTCGTGGGTGGTCTGGATGTCGACTGGGGTCGGGTGTTGCCGGGGTCGGGTGGTGTGCGGGAGGCGGCACGGCGGGTGGAGTTGCCGACGTATGCGTTCCAACACCGGCGCTACTGGCCGAAGTACGCGGACACGGCGGCTTCCGAGAAGGTCGCCGAGTGGCGTTACCGCATCTCCTGGGAACAGGTAGACCCTCCGGCCGCCACGCCCTCGGGCACGTGGCTGGTGGTCGGCGACCGGTCCGGGACGGCGCCCGCCGACGCGGTGGCCGGCGCGCTCGGCGCCCACGGCGCCGACGTCCGCGTCCTGGAAGTCGACGCCGGCGCGGACCGCGCGACCCTCGCCGGTGCCCTCCGGGACGCCGGCGACGTGACCGGCGTGGTGTCCCTGCTGGCCCTGGACGAGACGCCCCTGGACGGTACCGGACGGGTGCCGCGCGGGCTCGCGGCCACCGCCGCCGTCGTCCAGGCGGCGGTCGACACCGGTTCGCCCGCACCGGTGTGGGTGCTCACCCGCGGCGCGGTCGCGGCACTGCCCGGCGAGGTGCCGAGCATGGCGCAGGCGCGGGTGTGGGCGCTGGGCCAGACGGCCGGCCTCGAACACGCTGAGCAGTGGGGCGGCCTGATCGACCTGCCCGACGAGGTCGACGCCGCGACCGGTGCCCGGCTGGCCGCGGTGCTGGCCGGCGGTCCGGGCGGCGAGGACCAGGTCGCGCTGCGCGACTCGGGCGTCCACGCGCGGCGCCTCGTCCGCGCCCCCCGCCCGGAGCCCGCCGCGACCGCCTCGTACCGGCCCGCCGGCACGGCGCTGGTCACCGGCGGCACCGGGTGGATCGGGGGCTGCACCGCGCGGCTGCTGGCGGACCGGGGCGCCGGGCGCGTGGTGCTGGCCAGCCGGTCCGGACCGTCCGCCGCGGACGCCGCCGCCCTCGCCGCCGGGCTGGCCGCGCAGGGCAGCGACGTCGACGTCGTCTCGTGCGACGTCGGCGAGCGGCGCGCGGTCGGCGCGCTCCTGGACCGGATCGCCGCGACCGGGCCCGCCGTCTCGACCGTGGTGCACTCCGCGGGCGTCGGCCACGGCGGCCGGGTCGCCGACCTCACCGCGGACGACCTGGAGGAGGCGGCCGCCGTGAAGGTCGGCGGTGCGATGCATCTGCACGAACTGTCCATCGAGCGCGGCCTGGACCTCGACGCTTTCGTGATGTTCTCCTCCGGCGCCGCCGTGTGGGGCAGCGGATTCCTCGGCGGCTACGCCACCGCCAACGCGGCGCTGGACGCGCTGGCCGAGCGGCGCCGCGCCGCCGGGCTGGCGGCCACGTCCGTGGCGTGGGGGCTGATGGGCGGCGGCGGCATGGCCGTCGGCGAAGGCGAAGCGCTGGTGAGCGATATCGGGCTGCCGCTGATGGCCCCCGAGACCGGCCTCGAAGGACTCGCGCAGGCACTGGACGACGGGGAGACGCGGCTCGTCGTCGCGGACGTCGACTGGGACCGGTTCGTGCCCCTGTACACCCTGCACCGGCCCAGCCCGCTGCTGGCCTCGCTCCCCGACGCCGTCCGCGTCCTGGACGGCGGCGACGGCGCGGACGACGCCGCGGACGGCGACGCGGCGCGGCCCTCGTCCGCGGCGGCGCGGCTCGCCGCCCGGCTCGGCGAGGCCGGGTCCGCCGCCGCACAGGAGGCGATCCTGCTCGGGCTGGTGCGCGAGCACGCCGCCGCCGTGCTCGGCTACTCGGACGAGGCGGAGGTCCAGCCGGACGCCACCTTCCTGGAGCAGGGCTTCAACTCCCTGTCGGCCGTGGACCTGCGGGAACGCCTCGCGCAGGTCACCGGCCTGCGCCTGACCGGACCGCTCATCTTCGACCACCCCACCCCGCTAGAGATGGCCGCCCACCTGCGGGAACGGCTGGACGACGGCCCGGTGCGGCAGACCGGACGCGCAAGCGTCGCGCCCCGCTACACCCTCCGGCCGCCCGCGCCCGACGAGTCCGGCGCCTCCCCGGATTCCCCGTCCGTCCCATCGGGCGACGACGCCGGGGCGGGCTCGGAGTCGCTGACGTCCATGTACCTGCGGGCGCACGGCCAAGGGCGCGGTGCGGAGGCCATGCGGATGATCGCGAGCCTCGCCGGGTTCCGCGCCACCTTCGGCGGAGCGGCCGACCTGGCGGAGGTCCCGCCGCTGGTACCGCTCACCCGCCGGCCCGCGGGGGAGGGCGGCCCCACGCTCGTCTGCCTGCCGTCGTTCGGTGCCAGCGCCCACGCGCAGGAGTTCGCGCGCCTCGTCCAGGGCTTCCGGCGCCCCCGGCAGGTCCTCGCCGCGGTGATCCCGGGGTACACGCCGGGCGAGCCGCTGGCCGACGGCCCGGACGCGCTCGTCGACCTGTGCCTCGAGAGCCTCCTCGCCACTCCGGACATCGCGGCGGGCACCGGCCCGTTCGTCCTGGTGGGGTACTCCTCCGGCGGGCTGATCGCCCAGGTGCTCGCCGAGCGGCTCGCCGCCCGGGGGCGGGGGCCCGCGGGGATGGTGCTGCTCGACAGCTTCGCCCCGCAGATGGCGGGCGTCCCGGACGAGATCATCGGCGGGCTGCCCGCCGCCGTCCTCATCAACAACAGCGACGGGATCGACGCGGGCGGCATCGGCGGCGATGACTGGCTGACGGCGCTCGCCCACTACTACGACTACGACTGGAGGAGCCACCTCCCGTACATCGACGGCCTGCCGACGCTGATGATCCGCCACGCCGGAGAGCCCGGCACACCGGTCGGTCAGGACGGGGCCGTCGACGCCCCCTGGGGCTTCTCCGGCGAGATCACCACGGTCATGGTGCCGGGCGACCACTTCACCATGATCGGCTCGCACGCCGGTACCACCGCGCAGACCGCCGAGGCGTGGCTCGACACCCACTTCACCGCTACTCAGGACGGGAACGATGACTGACCACAGGGCACCAACCCGCCTCGCCGTCGTCGGGGCCGGGGTCATGGGGACCAACATTGCCGCGCTTGCGCTCGGCCACGGCGTCGACGTCACCCTCGTCGACGTCGATGAGGACATTCTCGCCAAGGCCCGGACGGAGGTCCGCCGGAAACTCAAGCACGCCCAGCTGCTCGACGCCCTCCCCGCGGACCGCCCGCGCGGCACGCTGGGCACGAGCCTCGCACTGGCCGACGCGGCCGCCGCCGACGTCGTCATCGAGGCGGTCGTGGAGATCGCCGAGGTCAAGCAGAAGGTGCTGGCGGAGGTCTCCAGGCTGGTCGACCCCGGCACGCTGCTGATCTCCAACACCTCGTGCGTCCCCATCGACGAGATGGCCGAGTGGGTGGCACGGGGCGAGGACCTCGTCGGCGTGCACTTCATGAACCCCGCCTACCTGATCAGGATGGTCGAGGTGATCCGCGGCGGCGCCACCGGCGACGCCACGATGGCCGCGGTCACCTCGCTGCTGGCGGTCCTCGGCCGCGAGGCGCTGGTGGTGGCGGACGCGCCCGGCTTCGTCATCAACCGGCTGCTGCACCCGCTGATCAACCGGGCCGCGATGCTCGTGCAGGAGGGCGTCGCGTCCGCCGAGACCGTGGACGGCCTCCTGGAGGGGTGCCTCGGACACACCACCGGGCCGCTGCGCACCGCCGACCTGATCGGCATCGACAACCTCGTCGACTCCCTGCGGGTTCTGCACGACCGCACCGGCGACCCGGAATGCGACCCGTGCGAGCTGATGCTCGCGAAGGTCCGCGACGGGCACCACGGCCGCAAGACCGGCCGCGGCTTCTTCGTGTACAGCTAGGCCCCCGCGCACTCACCCGACCGAACGTTACGAAGCCATGGAAGGACGCACGATGACCGCTGTGAACGTGAGCGCCGCCGTCGTCGAGAAGGAGCTGACCGCTTTCCTCATCGAGCGGACCGGCGCCGAGCCCGACCTCGACCAGGACCTCTTCGCGACCGGGACGATCTCCTCGATGTTCGCCATGGAGTTGGTGGTCTTCCTGGAGGACACCTACGACGTGGAGATCGTCGGTCCCGACCTGTCCAGGGACAACTTCGCCAGCATCCGCGCGATGGCCGCCCTCGTGCTGCGCCTGCGCGAAGGCGGAGGCGGCGGCGAATGACCGGAGCGGACGACACCGCCGTCATCGACGCCCCCGTCATCGACACCGCCGAGATCGACGCGCTGGTCGGCGACGGACCGGCCGCCTGGGACGTGACCGGCCGCCTGCCCGCCGAACTGCTGCGCAAACTCGGCGCGATGGGGGTGCTGTGCGCCGAGGTACCGGTCCGCTTCGGCGGGCTCGGCGCGACCGCCCTCGCCGGCGGCGAGCTGACCGCGCACGTCGGCGCGCTGTGCGGGTCGCTGCGCAGCGTCATGACGGTCCAGGGGATCGCCGCCGCGACCGTGCACCGCTTCGGCGACCGCGAGCAGCGCCGCCGCTTCCTCGGGGAGCTGACCGGCGGACGGCTCGCCTGCACGGCGTTCAGCGAGCCCGGCGCCGGCTCCGACCTCGCCGCCATGACGACGCGGGTCCGCCCCGCGGGCGACGACACCGGCGACGTCATCGTCTCCGGCGAGAAGTCGTGGACGACCGGGGCCGCGTACGCCGACCTCATCATGGTCGTCGGGCGGTACGGGGACGGCCCGGGAGGCGCCGCCGTCATGGTGCCGGCCGACGCGCCCGGCGTCACCGTCGAGCCCGTCGCTGCCCCGCTCGGCTGCCGCGCCGCTACCCACTGCCGTGTCGTCCTCGACGACGTGCGGCTGCCCGCGAGCGCCGTCCTCGGCGGCGGCGGCCAGCCGCTGCCACTGCTGTTCACCGTCGCCCTGACCTACGGGCGGATGTCGGTCGCCTGGGGCTGCGCGGGCATCCTGCGCGCCTGCCTGGCCGCCGCCACCGCCGACGCCCGCACCCGCGAGCAGGGCGGGTCCCCGATCGCCGAGCACCAGCTCGTCGCCCGCCACATCGCCGAGCTGTACACCGCGGAGCAGATCGCCGTCCACGTCTGCCGGCACGCCGCCGAGCAGTGCGACCGCGGCACCGCGGACGCGGCCGTCGCGGCCGTGCTGGCCAAGCAGGTGGCCGCGACGCACGCCGCGCGCGGAGCCGCGACGGCCGTCCAGGTGCTCGCCTCCCGGGGCTTCACCGACGGCCACGTGGTCGCCCGCGCCTACCGGGACGCCAAGGCCATGGAGCTGATCGAGGGGAGCACCGAGATCTCGCAGCTGATCCTGGCCCGGCACGCCCTCGGCGCCCCCTCCCCGACCTCCTCCGCCGCCACCGCGTAGCACCGAACGAACCCGAAGGAGCAAGCCGTGCCCGACGCGCCCGCACTCGTCAAGTGCCTGGTCTGGGACCTGGACAACACCCTGTGGCGGGGCACCCTCCTGGAGGACCCCGAGGTCGCGCTGCCCGACGAGATCCGACGCACCATCGTGGAACTCGACGCCCGCGGCATCCTGCAGGCCGTGGCCAGCAAGAACGACCACGACCATGCCTGGCGGCGGCTGGAGGAACTCGGCGTCGCCGAGTACTTCGTGCTGCCGCAGATCGGCTGGCACCCGAAGTCCCGGTCGGTCAAGGACATAGCCGACGGCCTGAACTTCGCGCTGACGACGATCGCGTTCATCGACGACCAGCCCGCCGAACGCGCCGAGGTCGCCTACCACCACCCGGACGTCCGCTGCTACGACGCCGTGCAGGCCGCCGAACTCGCAGGGCTGCCCGAGTTCAGCCCCTCCGTCGTCACCGTCGACGCCGCCCACCGCCGCAGCATGTACCAGGCGAGCTTCCGGCGCACGCGCGAACGCGAGGACTTCACCGGCCCCGACGAGGACTTCCTGCGCTCCCTCGAACTGGTCATGGAGATCAAGCGCGCCGACGAGACGGACCTGTCCCGCGTCGAAGAGCTCACCCTCCGCACCAGCCAGATGAACGCCACCGGCGTGCCCTACACCGACGCGGAACTGCGCGCGCTCCGCACCGACCCGGGGCACGAGGTCCTCACCGTCACCCTCACCGACCGCTTCGGCCCGCACGGCGCCGTCGGCGTGCTACTGCTCGGCCGCCACGAGCGGGTCTGGCATCTGAAGCTGCTGGCCACGTCCTGCCGCGTGGTGTCCTTCGGCGCGGGCGCCGTCCTGCTCAATTGGCTGATCGACGAGGCCGCCGCCGCGGACGTCCACCTCGCCGCGGACTTCCGCCGCACCGATCGCAATCGGATGATGGAGATCGCCTACCGGTTCGCCGGGTTCACCGACGACCGGTGCGACTGCCTCACCGGCCTGCCCGTCCCCGACGACGACCCCGCCCGCGCGGGCGTCGAGTTCCGGCACCTCACTCCCGACCGCCGGCCCGCCTCCACCACGGTGCGCGTGAAGGCGCCCGCACTGGCCGCGCGGAGCGCGGCGGTCGCGGCGGGGGGAACGCGCGGGTGACCGCCGAGCCGCTGGCCATCGTCGGGATGGCCTGCCGTTACCCCGGCGGCGTCGACACGCCGGAAGCCCTGTGGCGGGTCCTCGCCGAGCGCCGCACCGTCGCCGGCCCGTTCCCCGACGACCGCGGGTGGGACCTCGGCGCGCTGCGCCGCGACGGCCGCTGCGCCACCGACCGCGGCGGCTTCCTCGACGGCGCCGCCGGGTTCGACGCCGCGTTCTTCGGCATCTCCCCACGCGAGGCCGACGCCATGGACCCGCAGCAGCGACTCGTCCTGGAGGTTGGCTGGGAGGCGCTGGAACGCGCCCGCATCGCCCCGGACGCGCTGCGCGGCTCCCCGACCGGGGTGTTCATCGGCGCCGAGGCCCGACCGTACGGGCCCCGGCTGCACGAGGCGTCCGCCGACCTCGCCGGGCTGCTGTTCACCGGCACCGCACCGAGCGTGATCAGCGGGCGGGTCGCGCACGTCCTCGGCCTGCACGGCCCCGTCCTGACGGTCGACACCTCCGCCTCCAGTTCGCTCGTGGCGCTGCACCTGGCCGCCGAGGCGCTCCGCCGCGGCGAATGCGAACTCGCCCTGGCGGGCGGAGTGTCGGTGATGACGACGCCCTACTACTACGTGGCGTTCAGCGCGCTGCGCGCCCTGGCGCCCGACGGCCGCTGCAAACCGTTCTCGGCCGACGCGGACGGCGTCGCATGGTCCGAGGGAGCGGGCGTCCTCGTGCTGGAGCGGCTGGAGCGGGCGCGCCGCCTGGGGCACCGGGTGCTGGCGGTGATCCGCGGCTCGGCGGTGAACTCCGACGGCACCGCCCGCAGCCTGACGGCCCCGAACGGGGACGCCCAGCAACGAGTCATCCACGCCGCGCTCGCCGACGCCGGCCTCGACGCCGCCGACATCGACGCCGTCGAGGCGCACGGCACCGGAACCCGCGTCGGCGACCGGATCGAGGCGGAGGCGCTGCACGCCGCCTACGGCGGGCGGGCGGCGGGACGCCCGCTGCTGGTCGGGTCCGTGAAATCCAACCTCGGCCACACCCTGGCCGCCGCGGGCGCCGCGGGCGTCATCAAGATGGTGCTGGCGTTCCGGCACGGCACGCTCCCCGCGTCCCTGCACATCACCTCCCCGACGGCGGCTCTCGAGCGGGCGGGCGACGCCATCCGGCTGGTGACCGAGCCGGCACTCTGGCCCACCACAGCGGACCGTCCGCTCCGTGCGGGCGTGTCCGGCTTCGGTATCGGGGGCACGAACGCCCACGTCATCCTGGAGGCCGCACCCCCGGAACCGGAACCGGGCCCGGCCGTCCCGGAAACGGACCGGCCCGTGCTCCGTGCCCTGACCGTCCCCGCCGCCCCCTGGTTGCTCTCCGCACGGTCGCCCGCCGCCCTGGCCGCGCAGGCCGGACGGCTGAACGAGCACCTTTCGGCTCGTCCCGGCATGACCGGGACGCAGGTCGCCTGGTCGCTCGCCACCACCCGGTCGGCGCTCGAACACCGCGCCGTCCTGCTCGGCCCGGATCCGGCGGACGCCTTGGCGGACCTCGCGGCGGCACGCCCCTCCGCCGTCGTCGTCGCGGGCGAGGCCCCTCCCGAAGGCATCGGCCGGCCGGCGTTCGTGTTCCCGGGGCAGGGGAGCCAGTGGGTCGGGATGGGGCGTGAGCTGGCGGACGTGTCGCCGGTGTTCGCGGCCCGGCTGGCGGAGTGCGCGGGGGCTCTGGCTCCGTTCGTCGAGTGGGAGCTGGATGACGTCCTTGCGGGTCGTCATGGGTTCGAGGCTGCGGATGTGGTGCAGCCGGCGTTGTGGGCGGTGATGGTGTCGCTGGCGGCGGTGTGGGAGGCCGCGGGCGTCGTTCCGGACGCGGTCGTAGGCCACTCGCAGGGGGAGATCGCTGCGGCTGCCGTCGCCGGGATCCTTTCGCTGGAGGACGCGGCGAAGGTCGTGGCGCTGCGGAGCCGGACGCTGCGGGCTTTGGCGGGGCGTGGCGGGATGCTGTCGATTGCCGAGCCCGCCGACGACGTCCGAGCGCGCATCGCGCCCTTTGGGAAGCGGCTGTCGGTGGCGGCGGTGAACGGTCCGTCGGCGACGGTGGTGTCAGGGGACGCCGATGCTCTGCGGGAGCTGGCGGAGTCGTGCGGCGAGCAGGTAAGGACCCGGATGATCCCGGTGGATTACGCCTCCCACAGTGCTCATGTCGATGAGTTGCGGGACGAGATCGTCTCGGTCTTGGCGGGGATCGAGCCTCGAGAAGCGCGGGTCCCGATGGTGTCGGCGATGAGCGGCGAGTGGCTGAACGGCCCGGAGCTGACGCCGGAGTACTGGTACGCCAGCCTGCGCGAGACCGTCGAGTTCGACCGCGCCGTGCGCGTCCTGGCCGATACGGGACACGGCGTCTTCATCGAGGCATCCCCGCATCCCCTGCTCGTCGGCGGGATCGACGCCGCCGTCGGCGTGGGCACTCTGCGGCGCGAGGACGGCGGCGCCGAGCGGCTCCTGACCTCGTTCGCCGAAGCGCACGTCCACGGCACGCGCGTCGACTGGACCGCGGTCCTCCCGCCCGCCGACCGTACGGTCGACCTCCCCACCTACCCCTTCGAGCGGACCCGGTACTGGCTGGCCGACGACCACCCGGCTCCGGCGCGCCTGGCCGCCGCCGAGGCCGCCACGGCGGCCGTCCCGCCGTCGCGCCGGGAGGCTCCCGCAGTGCCGGACACCGAGCGGGGGGTTCTCGATCTCGTACTCGGGCACGCCGCCGCGGTCCTCGGCCACGCCGCCGGCGGCGTGCGCCCCGACCGGACGTTCAAGGAGCAGGGCTTCGGGTCCGTCATGGCCGTCGACCTGCGCAACCGCCTCGCCGCGGCCACCGCGCTCGACCTGCCGCAGGGGCTCGTGTACGACCACCCGTCGCCCGCGGAGCTGGCGTCCCGCCTCTACGCGGAACTCCATCCGGACCCGCTGGACGCGGCCGTCGACGCCCTCGAATCGGCGCTCGCCTCCGCCGCGGACGCGTCGGCCAGGGATCGGGCCCTCGCCCGCCTGGGGCCGCTGCTGCTCGGGACGCGGGACACGACCGGGCGCGGCGCCGTCCTCCCTGTCGATACCGGCGACCTGGCCGGCGTCGGCGACGAAGAACTGTTCGGCCTCATCGACAACGAACTCGGCCTCGACCGGGAACACTGAACGAACGGAGCACCATGCCCTCCGCACCCGAACCCACCGCCGACGACGACCTCTGGCTGCGCTGCTACCGCAAGGTCGAAGCACCCGCCGTCCGCCTGGTGTGCTTCCCGCACGCCGGCGGGACCGCCCCGTTCTACCGTCCCGTGCCGTTCGCGCTGGACGCCGCGGACCGCACCGAGGTCCTCGCCGTCCAATATCCCGGCCGGCAGGACCGCCGCCGCGAAGAGCCGATCGCCGACATGCACGAACTGGCCGATAGCGTCCACGAGGTGCTCGCCCGCCGGCCCGCGCTTCCGCTCGTCCTGTTCGGCCACAGCATGGGCGCCGTCGTCGCCTTCGAGGTCGCCCGCCGCTGCGAGGCGGCCGGGCACCCCGCCGCCCGGCTGATCGTCTCCGGACGGCGCGGGCCCGCCGTCGAGCAGGACGCCGCGACCAACATGCACGCCACGGACGACGCCGCGATCATCGCCGAGATCCGCAACCTGAACGGCTCCGACTCGGCGGTCCTCGACGACCCCGACCTGGTGGCGGCCGCGCTGCCCTCGCTCCGCGCCGACTACCGCGCGATCGAGACCTACCGCGCCGCCCCGGGCGCCGCCGTCGCGTGCCCCATCACCGCCCTGACGGGCGACCGCGACCCCAAGACGTCGGTCGGGGAGGCGGAGGACTGGCGCGCCCATACCACCGGCGAGTTCGACCTGCACGTCTTCCCCGGCGGCCACTTCTACCTCGTCGAGGAGATGCCGGGCGTCATCGACATCCTCGACCGGTGCCTCGCCGCGGCCGCAGGGGCGCCGCTCCGCTCCGCGCAGCTTCGCTGAAGGCTGATCCGGCCCCTCGGGGCCGGATCAGCTCCTGCCGGGGACGGCGTTGCCGAGCAGACCCTCCTCGTACGCCCGCGCCACCGCCGCCGCGCGGTCGTTCACGCCCAGTTTGGCGTACAGGTGCTTCAGGTGGGTCTTCACCGTGGCCTCGCTGATGAAGAGTTCGCCCGCGATCTCGCGGTTGGAGGTGCCCCGGGCGACGAGGACGAGAACCTCGAGTTCGCGGGTCGACAGCACGGCCTTGGCGGGCGTCTCGCGGGGCGCGCGCAGGGCGGAGGCCAGGTGGGAGGCAATGGCGGGGGAGAAGACGCTGCGGCCCTCCGCCACGTTGCGGACCCCCGCGAACAGGTCGTCGCGCGGGGCGTCCTTGAGCAGGTAGCCCGTCGCGCCCGCCTCGATCGCGAGCAGGACGTCGGAGTCGGTGTCCCACGTGGTGAGGACCAGGATCTTCGCGCGGACTCCGCGGCGCGCCAGCTCGGTGATCGCGTCGACTCCGCCGAGTCTGGGCATCCGCAGGTCCATCAGGATCACGTCCGGGTCGAGCGCGACCGCCTTCTCGACGGCCTCCGCCCCGTCGCACGCCTCACCGAGCACGGTGAATCCGGGTGCGGGATCGAGCAGGCCGCGCAGGCCGTCCCGGACGATCGGGTGGTCATCGACGATGAGGAGGGAGATGGGGGTGCCGACGCCGGTCTCGGTCACGTCGATGCCGTCCTTTTCTGTCACCTCATTGACCCTGGTTCACCAACGGTACGCGAACCGATACGGCCGTGCCGCGTCCTCGCTCGGACTCGACGGTGAAGGCGCCCGCGATGCGTTCGGCGCGGCCCCGCATCCCCTCCAGTCCGAACCCGCCGGTGTCGGTGTGCGCCGGCAATGCCAGCGGATCGAAGCCCTGACCGTCGTCCCAGACGTCCAGGACGACCTCGTCGTCCATGAAGCTGAGCGTGATGCCGACGCGTGACGCCGACGCGTGCTTCGCCGTGTTCGACATGGCCTCCTGGGCGATCCGGAGGAACGTCGCCGACACCTCGCCGTTCAGGTGCTGCGCGGTGCCCGTGAGCGTGAAGTCGGCGCGGACGCCGGTCCGCTCGGACCACTGGGCGGCCGTCTTGCGGAGTGCGCGGGGGAGTCCGTCGTGCAGCCCCGCGGGCGCGAGGTTGCGGACCGAGCGGCGGGCCTCGCTCAGGCTGTGGCGGGCCAGCTCGGTCGCGTTGTCGACGTGCCGGCGGGCGTTGGCCGGGTCCGGCGTGTGCGCGATGATCTGCAACTGGGCGATGATGCCCGTCAGGCCCTGCGCGATCGTGTCGTGGATCTCGGCGGCCAGCCGCCTGCGCTCGTCGGCGACGCCCGCCTCCCGCGCTTGGACGAGGAGCTGGGCGTGCAGTGCGGCGTTCTCGTCGAGGGCCTGCTGCAGGGCCGCGTTGGTGCGCTCGAGTTCGGCGATGGTGGTCGCCCGTGCCCGGGACTGCTCCTCGCCCTTCTCGGAGAAGTAGCCGACGATCGTCAGCAGAGCGTTGTTGGCCAGCAGGAGCCCGGCGAAAACGGCCCATTTCGTCGAGTCGTGGAGTGTCAGCCCGCCCGCCTGTGCGCTCGCCACGGGGATGGAACAGGCGAAGAGACCGAGCCGCACCATGCGCCGCCCGGGGATCAGTTTCTCGGCGTCGAAATAACCGGCGGCCGCATAGAAGGCGAAGAAACCGTTGATGAGGGTGAGCACGAGACCGAACAACCAGCGCACGGCATAGTACGCCACCGCGAATCTGTTCGGGCCCGGATGATTGCGGGCGGCCCGTCCCCACCACAACTGCAGCGCGAAGGCTCCGACGACCAGTGCGGCGGTAACGCCCCATTCGGTCGTGGTGGGCATCAGTTCCGCCGTGGTCGCGGCTAGAAGGGTGGCTATGCCGAGCAGCCCGTACGGCTGCCACCTGCGGAAGGTTTCTAGCCGCTGCTCGATGTCGGTATCGGTGGCCGGTATCTCTCCCGCGGTCGTCACCATTGCATTCTGCATGCGCGGCATCAGAATTCCCACCGGAACCAGCGGCGGGCCGCGTAGGACAGGACGATCACCCACAGGGCGAGCGCGGTGAGGCGGGACCACGCGGGCCAGTCGCCGGCCGCCGCCTGGCCGAGGGCGCCCGCCGCCGCGCCGAAGGGAGTGAACGCGATGGCGTGGGCAAGGACGTCCGGCATCGCCTGGACGGGCAACCAGACGCCCGCGGAGAACAGCATCGGCAGGGACACCGTGAAACCGCTGGCGTTCGCGTTCTTCGCCGTGGCGGCCGTCGCCGCCACCAGGGCCCCCATGGCGAGTGCGGCCGCCGCCGTGAGCAGCAGCACCAGGGCGTACCCGAAGGCCTCCCGCGGCAGCGGCACCTCGAACGCGAGCCGCCCAACCGCCAGGGAGAGCAGCCCCGAGACCAGGGCCGCGCCGCCGAACAGCCCCATCTGCGCGAAGATCAAGGCGGACGGACGCACCGGGGTCATCGCCATGTGGCGCAGGATGCCGCGTTCACGGTAGCCGGCGAGGAGGGGCGGCATCGCCTGCACGCTGGCCATGATGAGGCCCATCAGTACGGTCACGGGCGTGTACACGTCGATGAGCCGGAGTCCGTCGAGGTCGTGCCGGGCGGCGCGGAACAGGGGCACGGAGCCGAGGAGCACCAGCAGCACGGGCGGGAACCCCACGACCCACAGAAGATTGCCCGGTTCGCG
This sequence comes from Actinomadura sp. WAC 06369, assembly GCF_003947565.1. Taxonomy (NCBI): domain Bacteria; kingdom Bacillati; phylum Actinomycetota; class Actinomycetes; order Streptosporangiales; family Thermomonosporaceae; genus Actinomadura; species Actinomadura sp. WAC 06369. The sequence goes on from NZ_QHJN01000018.1 coordinate 13,148, forward strand.
CAGGAAGAGCCGGGCCTCGGCCCGCAGTACGGCGAAGTGCGGGGACGAGCGGCGCGCGCCGGCGGCCGGAGCGATGCCGAGCGGGCCGGCGGCCGGCTCGGCGGGCGGAACCAGGGGCGGGGTGGTCATGGAAGTGGCTCCTGTGCGGCCGTTCAGTGGTCGGGCCATCGAGCGTCACGTCGAACGTCGCCCCGGACGGCGCCCCGTCCGATGACCGGCGCGTCGCCGTCGGGCGTCGCCAAGTCGACGAGGACGTCGTCCACCGTCATGTCGGTGACCCGGAGCTGGCGGGCGGTGATGTGGTGCCTGGCGAGGAGCGAGATGACCGCGTTGAGGGTCTCGTCGGTGCCGCCGAGCATGATGCGGCCGTCCCGGTACTCGATCGACGCGAGCGCGGGCAGCGCGCCCAGCTCCTTCCTGTCGAGCGGGGCCGACGGGGTGAACGAGATGACGGTGGTCGCCTCGACCCAGTCCATCAGCCCGCCGGGCGTGTCCAGCGCGGTGACGCGGCCGCCGTCGAGTACGGCGGCCCGGTCGCACAGCCGCTGCACCTCCTCCATGGAGTGCGTGACGAGGAGGACGGTCACACCGTTCGCCCGGATGTCCTCGATGAGCTCCCAGATCTCGCGGCGGGCCCGCTGGTCGAGGCCGGCGGTCAGCTCGTCGAGGACGACGATGCGCGGCGTGCCGATGAGGGCGAGCGCGATGAACAGGCGCTGCTTCTGGGGGCCGGTGAGCTTGCCGAACCGGGTGGGGAGCCCGGCGGTCAGGTCGAGGCGTTCGGCGAGCGGGCGCCAGTCGAGCGGGCTCGGGTACAGGGCGGAGTGCAGTTCGAGCGTCTCGCGCACGGTCATCTTGGGTTGCAGCTCGCCCTGCTGGAGCTGAGCCCCGAGGATCCGGGTCACCGCGACGTGGTCGGCGACAGGGTCCAGGCCCGCGACCCGGACCCTTCCCCCGTCCGGCGCGCGAAGGCCCTCGACGCACTCGACGATGGTGGTCTTGCCCGCGCCCTTCGGGCCGAGAATGCCGAAGATCTCACCGTCCTCGACGGTGAAGGAGACGCCGTCGACGACGGTACGGCCGTTGCGGGACTTGCGGAGATCCGCGACCTCCACGATGGTCCCGCCGCCGGCCGGGCTCGTCTTCTCGGTGTCCATACGGTGAGGATGGTGAATGAGCCGGGAACGGCGCATCGCCCATGCGGCTCGAAGTGCATCACCTGATCGGGGGATGCCGAAATCCGGCAGGACTCGGGACGTACGGCCGCCGCTACGGTGCGGCAGACGGTGCCACGGATATGGTCGGGGCTTTTCTCCCCGCCGTGCACGCCCGCTGGACCATTGTGCGGTCATCGCCGGAGACCGCGAGGTCACCGCGCCGCCCATCCACCGATCGGCGGATGCCGCTTGGATCCGGACGGGTGATGTGACGATTCCGGCCGGTGTGCGACCCTCGTCCGTGACCATGGTCGAGGCGGCCGGCGGAGCCGCCCAGAAGCCGGTGATTCGCCGCTTCCTATGGCCGGATCGGGAGAGGACGACCCCTGATCGGTGAATGCACTTCGATCTTGTTCGGTGGCCGCTCAAGTGATACGGAGCCGAGATTGAACTCCTGTTCTCACATCTTCCATGCACCGCATAGATCGGTCCTCTGACTGCGGGGGCGCACCTGGTCGCGACAGACGGAACGTGTCGCGCATCACGCGCGCTGTGATGCCTCTCACATTATGAGCGGGAAGCGCGCAGGATCGGTCACAATTCGTGGGCGAAGGCGAATGCGCTCCGGTCGGCCGGCCCGTCGGTCGGTGGCCAAAGCCGGGTGACCGCCGGATGGTCGGAATGGGGTGTGTATATCCGTCCGGTCGCCTTCCTGTGGTGTCGTCGATAGGCGGGAAGTGGCTCGTGTCGGATGTGTAAACCGCGAATATGAACGTGCACGAATTGTTACTAAGTGTGACGCGTCTCTGGAAGACGTATGCGCTGGCACACAAGCGTCACAATGGGTGGTTTGTATCGTTCCGTCTTGATCTAGATAGGGGAGGTTGCTAGTATTCACCGCAAGCCGGGGGGCAGCAGTATCGGCTTTTCTTGAAGCGGATCGGCTGAGGGTAAATCTATCTGATCCTCACGGGGGTCCAGTATGGATCGTAAGTACTCCAACGTCACTTCCACGGGAGTGGAAGGCCGTCAAGTCGTCGAGTCGACAATTACTTCCATCCCCATTGACCGGGTGTTGCCAGGTGAATCGCCGCGGCTGGGCGGCGAGGACGAACAGCACGTGTTCCGGCTGGCGGCCGCCGAAGGCCCGCTTCCGCCGATCTTGGTCGACCAGAAGACGATGCGAGTCGTCGACGGTGCCCACCGACTGAGGGCGGCGTTGCTCAACGGGCGCCGGACGATCGACGTCCAGTTCTTCGACGGCAGCAGGGAGGACGCGTTCCTCAGGGCGGTCGAGGCGAACATCGAGCAGGGCCTCCCGCTGACGCGGGCCGATCGCATCGCGGCGGCGTTGCGAATCCTGAAGTCGCACCCCGAGATGTCCGACCGGGCCGTCGCGAAGTCCACGGGCATCGGGACCCGCGCCGTCGCCACGCTGCGGCGTTCGTCCGGTTCGGTGTCCGAATCGGGTTCCCGCATCGGGCGGGACGGAAAGGTCCGTCCGCTGAGCGGTGCGCAGGGGCGGCTCCGCGTGGCGGAGTTCATCCGGCAGAACCCGGACGCCTCCCTCCGGCAGGTGGCGCGGGCGGCGGGGGTCTCGCCCGCGACGGCGCTGGACGTGCGGCGGCGGCTGGCGCGCGGCGAGGATCCGGTCCCGACCTCGGGCGGCGCCGGCGACTGCGGGAAGAAGAACGCGAAGGACGCTCCCGCGACCGAGCGGCCGGCGCCGGCCGGGGCGCCGTCGAAGGCCGCACTGGACAAGCTCATGCGCGACCCGTCACTGCGGCAGAACGAGCTGGGGCGGCGCCTGCTGCGGCTGCTCAAGGAACACGAGATGGTCGCGAAGGAGCTGTCGGACATCGCTGCTTGGGCGCCTACGCACTGCATACACATGATGGTGGAACTTTCCCGCCACAACTCGCAGGTCTGGGACGACTTCGCTCAGGATCTGAAACAGAGGTCGTGGGCCGTGAAAATCGATTGATCGCGTTTCCCTGTTGATCGGATCCCTTCCGTATCGGGCCGTCTGTTCTGTGTAGACGTGGTCCGAGCCGGCCGGAAGGGGCGGTGCGGCGGTCGCCGGGTGGTTCTCGGCGCCGCCGCACCGCTCTTTCCGGCTCGTCGGGGCTCCCGCTACCTGGGCCTGCTCGACGGGGCGGGCGCGAGCCGGGGCCGGTCCGACTCGAACCCGGGCTCCGCTGCCGGCTTTCCCCGGTCGCCGTGCCCCGGCCACCACGCGGTGCGGCCGATCAGCGCGGTGATGGCGGGGGTGAAGAACAGCGCCATGACGAACGCCGTGATCGCGATGCCGAAGGAGAGCGCGAAGCCCATCTGGGTGAGCAGCGTGTTGCCCGCCAGCATCATCGTGGAGAAGGTCGCCGCCAGGATGAAGCCCGCCGTGGCCACGGCGGGCCCGGCGTGCCGGAGCGCCAGGCCGGCCGCCGCCCGCGGGTCGCGACCGGCCCGGGACTCCTCGCGCAGCCGGGCGATCATGAGGATGTTGTAGTCGGTGCCGATGGCGACCACGAACAGATACATGATCACCGGAAGCATGAACATCAGCCCCGGGCGTCCCTGCGCCCCCTGGAAGACCCAGACGGTGGTGCCGAGGGTCGCGCCGAAGCCGAGCCCGACCGAGGCCATCAGATACCAGGGGGCGACGATGCTGCGCAGCATCAGCCCCAGGATCACCATGATCAGGGCGGCGGCGACGGGAAAGACCGTCCGGTAGTCGCGGCCGACCGCGTGGTCGATGTCCTTGTAGATCGCGGAGAGGCCGCCGACGAGGACCTCGGTGCCTTCCGGCGCGCTCGCGTGCGATACGTCGCGCACGTCGCCGACGACATCGATCGCCTCCGTCGACGAAGCCTCGTACCTGAGGGTGATCGTGAACTTCGCGGTGGTGCCTTCGTCGTTCATCTGGGTCAGTTCGGCGCTCGCGACGCCGTCCACGCCTTGCAGGTCCGCGGCGTAGCCCTCGAAGCCGGACTTGTCCAGCAGCCGACCGTCGGAGCTGGACACGTAAACCTCGGTGGGGGATGAGGCCCCGATCGAGTACGCCTCCGTCACCTGCTTCTGGACGACCATGGACTCCTTGCTTTCGGGCGTGGCGCCCGCGGCGAGGTCGAACGTGGCGCTGTAGTTCAGCGAGCCCACCGAGAGCGCGACGAGCACGAAGCCGGACACGGCCGCGACCACGACCGGACGGCGCTGCACACCGCGGCCGAAGGCGGTGAAACGGGCGCCGGACGGCTCCCGCTGCCAGGACTTCGATGGCCAGAAGACCTTCGGGCCGATCAGGGAGACCACGGCGGGCATCAGCGTCAGGCCAGCGATCAGGGTGACGATGACCGCGATGGCGAGCGCCGGCCCCATCTGCCGAAGAAAGCCCACGGTGGACAGCAGGAGTGCGAGGAAGGCGATGATGACCGCGCCGGCGGCGGAGGCGATGGCCTCGCCGACGCGGGCGACCGCGTTGACCATGGCCTCCTTGGGTTCGTCCCCGGCGCGCAGATGTTCCCGGTACCGGAATATGAGGAAGAGGAAGTAGTCGGTGCCGACGCCGAACAGCACGACGATGAGGATCGACGACAGCGACGTGTTGGCCTGCAGGTCGAACATCTTCGTCACGTTCGCGATCACGCCGTTGGCGACGCCCGCGACCAGGCCGATCATGACGAGGGGCAGCACCGCCAGGATCGGTGCCCGGAAGATGAGCAGCATCGTCACCAGGATGATCCCGAAGGTGCCGAGGCCGATCAGCGTTTCGCCGCGGTCGGCCGACTCCCGTTGGTCCAGGGTCTCCGCGGCGGGGCCGCCGACCTTGACGTCCAGGTCGGTTCCCGCGGCGAGTTCCCGGCCGTTCTCGCGCAGCGCCTCGGCCGCGGCGTCCTGGTCGAGGGTCCCGGCCGTCTCCTGGTTCATCTGCACCAGGGACATCGTGTATTTGCCGTCTTCGGACGGCTCACCGGGCACGATGTTCTGCACCTGGTCGATTTTCTCCGCGGCCAGCCGGGTGGTGATCCGGGCGGCGTCGCGCTGGTCGGCGGTGGTCAGCTTCCCGCCGTCGGCGCGCTGGAACAGTACCGTCGCCGACGGGGTGAAGGCGTTGGGGAACTCGTCCTCCTGGAGAATCGCTGCCTGGATGGATTCGTAACTGCTGGGAATGAAATCGCTCTCATCGCTCGTCGAGGGGAGAGCGGGTGCGGTGGCGACGATCGCCACCGTTGCGATCAGCCATGCCACGATCGTCCATATGGGATGTCGAACGACGATATTCCCAATGCGCCGGAACATGAAGAGCTGTCCTCCTAAATGGGTGATGTTGTCACTCGGGGCGCTGGTTCCGATACTGCTGTCCCGGCTGCCGGGTCTTATCTCGCCGATTGGAGAGATGCGCAAAGGGCGGCGAGGATGCGAGACGGCCGACGATTCTCGTAAGGGTGGGCCTCAATCGTCGGCCTCGTCGGCCTCGTCGGCCTCGTCGGCGGTGCCGGGGGCCGTCGCACCCGCATTTCCGCGTTCATGCGGCAAGCATGGCGAGAAGCCGGGGCCGCCACATCGCCCATCGGGCTCGAAGAGCCATCAACTGATCGGAGGATCCGGCCGCGCGATCGGGCGGTGCGAGCGCTCTCGGAAAGCCATGTACGCCCAGGCTCCGCAGCCGGTGAACCTTTCGTCCGCCCCAGCGCCTCTCGGATGGCGGTAACCCGGTGTCGCGGTCGCGCCGCCCTTGATCGGTGACCGGTATCCGGAGCTCCCGAAGCCGGACCGGGCTACCAAAGGCTCCTACCTGGGCGATTTCCGATGCCCCCTGCGCCTCAACGAAGCGCCGCCCCGGGCGGCCGACATTGAGGGTCGCTTTTAGCCCGGGCGACTTGGAGGCGAACAACCGGGCCGGTTCGCCGCAGTTGAACAGCGCCGAGAAAAAGTAGCATGCCGACAGCGGCGGTGGTGCAAATAGAAAGCTCGCCGATTCCGAACGAGAAGGGGCAGTACATGTGCGGAATCACCGGATGGGTGGCCTATCGGCGTGACCTGCGTGGCGAGCAGGCCGCCGTGGACGCCATGACCGCGACCATGGCCTGCCGGGGCCCGGACGACCGGGGCACCTGGATCGACGAGCACGCCGCGCTCGGCCACCACCGGCTCGCCGTCATCGACGTCGAAGGCGGCCGGCAGCCGATGAGCGCCGATCCGGGCGGCGGCACGGACGACGCCGTCGCCATGGTCTACTCGGGCGAGGCGTACAACTTCGTCGAGCTGCGCGAGGAACTGCGCGGGCGCGGGCACCGGTTCGAGACCGACTCCGACACCGAGGTCGTGCTGCGCGGGTACCTGGAGTGGGGCGCGGCCGTCGCCGAGCGCCTCAACGGCATGTACGCGTTCGCCATCTGGGACTCCCGCGAACGCAAACTGGTGATGATCCGGGACCGGATGGGCATCAAGCCGTTCTACTACTACCCGACCGAGGACGGCGTCCTGTTCGGTTCGGAGCCGAAGGCGATCCTCGCCAACCCGCTCGCGGAGCGGACGGTCACCCTGGAGGGGCTGCGCGAGCTGTTCGCGTTCATCAAGCCCCCGGGCAGCGCCTTCTGGGAAGGCATGCGCGAGGTGCGGCCGGGCACGGTCGTCACGGTGGACGCCGGCGGCGTGCGCGAGACCGTCTATTGGAGCCTGCGGACCCAGGAGCACCACGACTCCCGAGAGGACACCGTCGCGCACGTCCGCGAGCTGCTCGACGACATTGTGCGCCGCCAGCTTGTGGCCGACGTGCCGCGCTGCACGCTGCTGTCCGGCGGCCTGGACTCCTCCGCGATGACCGCGATCGCCGCCCGGCAGCTCGAACAGGCGGGCGAGACGGTGCGCAGCTTCGCGGTCGACTTCGTCGGCCGCACCCAGAACTTCGTGCCCGACGAGATCCGGGAGACGCCGGACGCCCCGTTCGTCCACGACGTGGCGGAGAAATCGAAGACCGAGCACCGCGACATCATCGTGTCGTCCGCCGACCTCGCCGACCCGGACCTGCGCGCCGCAGTGGTCCGCGCCCGCGACATGCCCGCCGGCTACGGCGACGTCGACACCTCGCTCTACCTGCTGTTCAAGTCGATCCGCGAGCACTCCACGGTCGCGTTGTCCGGCGAGTCCGCCGACGAGGTCTTCGGCGGCTACAAGTGGTTCTTCGACCCGCTGGTCCACGAGCTGCCCACGTTCCCGTGGCTGGTGCAGTACATCATGACCGCCGGAGACACCAAGCCGATTCTGCGGCAGCCCGTACTCGACGCCATGGACCTGTCGACCTACATCACCGACCGCTACAACACCGCGATCGCCGAGGTGGACCGGCTGGACGGCGAAAGCGACTTCGAGTACACGATGCGCAAGATCTCCTACCTGCATCTGACCCAGTACCTGCAGCTCCTCCTCGACCGCAAGGACCGGATGTCCATGGCGGTCGGCCTGGAGGTCCGGGTTCCGTTCTGCGACCACCGCCTGGTGGAGTACGTGTACAACGCGCCGTGGGAGCAGAAGACCTACGACGGCAAAGAGAAGTCGCTGCTGCGCGGTGCATCCCTGGACCTGCTGCCCGCCTCGGTCGCCGAGCGCGTCAAGTCGCCCTATCCGTCCACCCAGGACCCGAGCTACGCGCAGGCGCTCCAGGTGCAGTGCAAGGACCTGCTGGCCGACCCGTCGCATCCGGTCTTCGAACTGATCGACAAGGACGTGCTGTGCGCCTCCGCCACGGCGGACTCGCCCCAGATCACCGAGGGCTCCCGGCGCGGCATGGAGCGCGCCTTGGACATGGCCGTCTGGCTGGACATCTACTCTCCGAACATCAAGGTGGCGTGACGCACCGCTGATCCGTCCGGGCGCGGGCGGATGCCACAGCCGATGATCGCCGTGATCACCGGCCAGGCGTGGCCCGGGGCCGCGCCTGGCCGGCGACGTTCACACGTTAGGGGCCACGCGCCCGCCACTCACCGAGGACGGCCGCCCGGGTACGGGAAGCGCTGCGTCCGGTCGCGCGCAAGGACGCCGGGCGGTGGCCAAGGAGCTCGAGAAGGCCCCCGGAGCGCCGACCGAGCTCAGCGGCGAATGACGCTGTGGTCAAGCTGCTGCGGCCGCCCACCGTCAAAATCTAGTAAGACGGGCCCGTGAACACGCCTCAAACACCACTTGGCGCACCGTCCAGATGACCCACGGGGGTCATCTGATCGGTGGATGGCGCTTCCAAAGCTTCCCTCTGATCATTGAATGTATGCACAAGAACACCTGCCACCTCATTTTGGCGATCATCACCGGCCTCTACCTCATGGCCGTCCTGGCCCTGTCCACGATGAAGGTCGACTTCCTGGACCTGTTCGCCGCCACCGGCGGTGTGGCTATCGGCACTCTGTGGGTCTCCGCGGCGATCGTGTACAACCGCGGCTCTGGGTGACCGGCTGAAGGGAGTGGACCCTGGCCACTGAGGGTGAACAGACGGGACAGTAGCGGGTGTCAATCGTGGGAGATCAGAAGCTGCCCGATCTTCCCTGAAGGGTGCTGTGGTGGAGTGGAGGAGCAGCTCTGAGCCGGGCACACTTCGGAACCGACTTTGTGGTGGGAATGGTCGGTCGTGTTCACACCGAAGAGGTCACTGGCTCGAACCCAGTATCACCCACCACGTTTCAGCAGGTCAGAGAAGGTCTCGGAGATCACTCCGGGGCCTTTTTCGATCTTGGAAGGCCGTCGGGAGCCGAACGGGGAGCCAACACCTGCCGACCTACGCGGATCGGCCCCGACCGAACACGGTGTTCATCGTGGCGGCTCCCTCGTGGATGACCGGCCGCAGCTGGTGCCGGTACACCTGCTCGGTGACCGCCGTCCCCGCGTGCCCCACAAGATCGGCGATCGTCTCGATCCGCACGCCGCTGTCGCTCATGATCGACACGAACGAGTGCCGCAGCTCCCGCGGCGTCCAGTTCACCCCGATCCCGGCCACCCGGGTGATCCGCCGGAACTCCCGCCGCACGTTCGCGGGACTCAGCGCCCGCCCGGTCCCGGTGCAGAAGACCAGATCGTCGTCCTTCCACACGAGCCCGGCCTTGAGGCGCTCGGACGCCTGCCGGACGTGCAGCCGGCGCAGTGCGTCAACCGCGTCGTCGGGGAGCTCCAGCGTGCGGCGCGAGGTCCTGGTCTTGGTGTCGCCGTGCGCCCGTACCGAACGCCACACGTAGACCGCGTACCGTTCATGGTCGAACCCGGCCGTGCCCACCGGCCGCCACACGTCCTCGTCCTTCACCCAGGCGACGACGTGCTGCCACTGCAGGGCCCGTGCCTCTTCGGTGCGGATGCCGGTCATGAGGCTGAGCACGACGTAGGCGTGCAGTCTCGATGACTTGGCGGTCTCCAGCATGGCCGTGGCCTGCTCGAGGGTGAGGGCCTTGCTCGGCCGTCCGGCCCGTCCCTTGGGAGTGGTGATCAGCTCGGCCACGTTCCGCACGACCCGGTCGCGCGCCTGGGCTTGGCGGATGGACCGCTTGAGGATCGAGTGCACAGCCTGCAGGCTCCGGGTGGACAGCTTTCCGGTGAGTCCGTCGAGCCACTCGTCGACGTCGTCGGCGCGCAGGTCCTTGAGCACATGACCAACCACGGCACCGGCTGGGTGCGGGTGAAGTTCCTGATCCCCGCGCGCGGCCTGATCGGGTTCCGCACCGAGTTCATGACCGAGACGCGCGGCACCGGCATGGCGCACCACGTCTTCGAGGGCTACGAGCCGTGGTTCGGGGAAGGCGTATGGCGTCTTGTAGCGCGTCCAGGAGGCGGGCAGCCGTTCGCAGATGGTGTAGACGCAGTCTCGGACGGAAAGCGGCAACGAGACCACCTCAATCGCGATGGCACCGCCTGACTCCGTCGTGCCGAGGCGGTCCTCGGCTGCCGGGATTGTCATCACGCTTGATATGAACAATGATGTGCTGCTCCCGCTCTCTGGGTATCTGTGCAACGGGGAACGTCAGACCTGCTGGGCCCTTTAGGCTGCTCGCCCACGCCTCCTGCGAGCCCCAGTCATGTTGATGCGCCAGCGCATGAGTTGGACGCTGACTCCGTACTGTTCCGCAGCGTCTTCCAGTGGGACCCAAGTCGGACTATGCGGACAGCAGCTTGCTCGGGGACGAGCAGGACTCCAGCCAGCCATTTTGCTTCGTTTTCGAGGTCTTCATTCCAGATGCGGCATCCGCGTGCGTCGATTGCTGGCGTTGCTGGATGCATCAGGAGCCCATGGACTGCTTCGTGGCAGATGTCATTGGCTTGTCGCTGATGGCTATGCATGTCGTTGTGAACGATCGTTCGTTTGGTGCCACGGAAGACGGTAACTGCCGAGAATGCCGATGTGTCCTGCACGCTGAGGTGCTGTATCGCGTTCGGGGTCAAAGTCCTAGGGGGAAGTGTGTCCGGCACCCTTGAACAGGTCGGATCGCGGCTGCGGCTCGTCACGATCATCGTCAACACCCGCTCGTACGGCTGGGACTCAAAGGTCATCACCTTCGAGCAGGTCGTCGAGCTCGCGTACCCGGGGCAGCCGCCGACCGACCAGAACACCTACACGGTTCGGTACAGCCGGGGGCACGGCGGACACGGGGCAGGCAGCCTAACGGCGGGTCACAGCGTGAGGGTGAAGAAGGGAATGGTCTTCGATGTCATCCGCACCTCTCAGTCGTGATCCCGACCTGTCCCGCCTGCTCGATGACGGGTACGACGTCGTCGTGCAGGCGGGGCATTTGATCGTCCGGCACATCCCGTACGTCGCCGGGGCGAGGGCTGTCCAGTACGGATTCCTGGCCTATCCGGTGACCGTCAGCGGGGATCGGGTGGTGTCCGACACCGACCACCGGATCTGGTTTGGGGGAGGGGAGCCGTGTGACGAGCGCGGCCGCCCGTGCGTCAGCGGGTTGCGCTCCTGCCGGTACTGCTGGATCGCCTCGTTCAGCGACTGGGTGAAATCGGTCTTCAGCTCCACCGTCGCGACCGGAAGCCCGTTGACGAAGAACACCAGGTCGATGCTGCGCTGGTCGGCGGTCGAAAAGTGCACTCTCTCAGACCCGACCGCACCGTAGCGGAAGGCGGGAGGACTTCCGCACGCGTAACCCGTTCCGGCTGTGTTGTCCCGTGGACTTGCGCGTGGACGTGGTGGTGTTGCCGGTCAGGTTGAGTGGCGGTGGGGTCTTCCGGCGTGCGGGAGTGGGTGGGTGGCGGCGAGGTGGTCGTGGAGTTCGGCGTGGCGGAACTGGTAGTAGGGGCCTACCGTGCGCAGTAGGCCGAGGCGGTGGCAGTCGTCCAGAAAGACCATCAGCCGGTGCGGCAGGTGCCCGCCCGTGCCAGATTCCAGGTGGCGATCTGGTAGGCCCACCACGCTCGGTGTTTTCCGAACGCAAGCCCGGATATAAGCCCGGTCGGAAGCCCGACCGCGAGCCCGTACAAGGGGCCGAACACTAGTACGACCACCAGCTCACCCGTGCTCTCGGACAGGAGCGTGGCTGCGATCCCGAACACGAGTGCGGTCGTGAGGACGATGGCGAGCGTTGCGGTGAAGAAGCGGAGCAGGTTCAGTCTCCGGTCGGTGCGCCAGCTGCTCATCGGTGTTGTGGCGTGATGAGTTCGCGCTGGTGTCGCTGCCCAAGCCATGATCCCCAGCCCAATCGCGAGCGGGAGCCCGAGGACGAGCCCGGTCAGAATCCCACTTGCGAGCTGTTCCACGAGATCTGCCGTGAGGAAGTCAGCCAGGTTGCCCGCCTCCTCGTAATCCGTAGGAACGTAGCCGTTCGGGGCGAAGAAGCCGTTGCTGGGGGTTTTGTAGTAGGTGTGGCCGTCCACGGCGAGGTAGTACTCCCCGACTGTGCTCGTGAAGTCCAGTACGAGCCCGACCGCGAGCCCGGCCGCAAGTCCGTGTGGGAGCCGGGTTGCGAGGTTGCGGGCGAGGGTGGCCGAGCGTCGGCGAAGGCGCAGGTCCGCGTATCCGGGTGGGTCGTGCGTCCATGATCGTGCTGTAAGGCCGACGGCGAGGCTGGCCGCGGGCCCGAACGCGATGGTAGCCGTGAGCCCGAAAACGAGCCCTGATATGAGTCTATCCGTGAGCCCTCCCGTGATTCCGAACACCAGTCCGGTTGCGAGTCCGGTGGTGAGGCCGGTGGTGAGGGCAACGAAGAGCCGGGTGGCCGCGGTGAAGGTGTTGGTGGTGGCGGCCAATCGCCACCAGGCGAGGTCGCGGGTGCCTTGACCGCCGGTGGCGGGTTGGGTGGTGAGGTGGTGGGCCAGGTATCCCAGCCAGTGGTGGACTTGGGCGGGGTCGTAGCGGCGGCGGGGGCGAAACGGTTCGGCAGAGTTGTCGCTGGGCGGTCGGGTAGTGATCAGGGCGGGGATGATCTGGTCGAGCAGGTGGGCCTGAAGCGCGGCGGGGGTGGGGAATCGGTCCGGGTCGGTCAGAGAGGTGGGGTCGGTGCCGGGTTCGGTGTAGACGGTGCGGACCAGCCACAGCCCCAGCGGGGTGGCAGCCAGGTCGGCCAGCGCCGCCGCCGGACGGCGGCCCGGGCCGGGCGGGGTCTGGTCTGCGGGGGGTGTGGCGCGTAGCGCGGTCAGGGTCTGCTGCCAAGCCGGTCCGGGGGAGAGCGGCAGGCAGCGGGTGAGGTAGTCGGCGGCGGCCTCGGGTGTCAGCGGGCGAGGTTCCAGCACGGCGGCGGAGGTGATCACCTCCCCTGCGGCGTTGATTGCGGTGGTGAACTCGGTGGTGCGGCTGGTGAGGATGAGTTGGTCGTCCCCGCCCAGAGACCGGTTCAGCGCGGTGACCGCTGCTTGCTGGGCGGGTCGGGGCAGCTCGTCTAGCCCATCGAGGACAGGCAGGATATGTCCGCGCACGGCCAGGGCCGCTGCCGCCTCGGTGCCGAGCTCGGGTGCGCGCAGTGCCGGATAGTCTCCGGTGAGCCGGTCGGCAATCCACTCCTGCAAGTGGGGATGGCGCCGGGTGTCCCAGTCGGCCACCGGCAGCAGCACCGGGACCGGCTCATCGGCGGTGCGGGTAGCCAGCAGATGCAGCAGCAACTGCAGCGCCAGGGTGGTCTTGCCGGTGCCCGGTCCGCCCAGGATTACTAGCCGACGTCGCCGGGTACGACGGAACCGGTTCGCCAGCGCGCCGATGTCAGCGCTGGAGGCCATCCACCACAACCGCGTCAGCCTGTCCTCAGGCCCACCGGGCGGTGCGGCTGAGCGGTCGATGTTGACGGCGTGGTCCATCAGCTCGGCCGCGTCCGGGGTCCGCCACCGCACCGGGATCGGGTCGGGGTCATCCAGCGACCGCAGCCGCGCCTCTTGCTTCCACTGCTGGTCCACCAGCTCGGCCAGAAGTTCCTTGGCCTGCGCCAGGGTGTCCAAAGAAGGTGCGGCGGCGCCGATCCGGCGGGAGCGGTGTCGTGCCCACCGAACCGTGCTGACCAGGGCCACTGCGGCGGCGAGTACGAGCGCGGTCAGCTGCGCGCGGTTTGCCGCATCCCCCAGCCCCGCCTCGCCTTGGTCGAACAGCGGGTCGAAGGTCCACCAGGCCAGCACCAGCACTCCAACGACCACCACCAGGATTGTCAGCCACGGCCGCCGCCAGCCTCTGCCCCTACCCATGATTGCCATCCTGACGCCGATGCCCCGCGCCGCGCTGGTAAAGACCCACATACCCCCATCCCGGTTCACCGGAACCCACTCGGCGGGCAGCCCGAAAACCTCGCGGCGGTGCCGATGGGCGGGAGGATCCTGCTGATGGCTGGTCAGGGCGTTCGACGGCAACGTCCACTTCCACTAGGGGGCGGAGGCGCGACTAGGAACCGACGTAATTGCGGCCGCGAGAAGGTCGATGGAACGGCGCAGGATAGGTAGGGTCCCCTACAACCGAGCCTCCCGGTGCATGCCCAGTTCCTCGCCCGACGAGCCGTGGCGCGGCAACACCGCTGTGGGCCAGATCTTGGCCGACGGCGGCATGACCGCCGCAGCCGCCGAGAACGCGGCGACCTCGCGCTGCTCGCCCCGACCGGCAAAGCTGGTGGCGTCCGAGTCGACCAGATCCATCTGACACCGGCGGTAGCAGCCGGGCTGACCGGATGTGAACTCGTCGACAACTCCGACCACCACGGTGTCATGGCGACGCTAGACGAAAAGCATTTCGCTACGACTCAGCTTCGGCCATACACCTGACTCGTCTCCTTCGCGGCGAACACGTCGTGAGGTTCCCCCCGTTGCACGGACACCTGAGGTGAGGTCACTCGGCGATGCTTGAGGGCAGGTCGAGCCCTTCGAACGTGACGGGGCTGTGCATTCCGATACTGGAATGCCGCCTTTACGGATTATGTCAGCACTCAACCCATTTGAATGCAGCACCGGCGAGTTCTTCACGGGTCTTCCAGGTGCGGGCGTCGAGCAACTCCAGTTGCATCGTCCCCCAGAACGATTCCATCATCGAATTGTCGTAGCAGTCACCGACCGTGCCCATCGAGCCGAGCAGCCCGGCATCCCGCAGGCACTTCCCGAAAGCCCAGGACGTGTATTGCGTGCCGTGATCGGAATGCAGAATGGTCGAACCGGCCGGCGGGTTGCGGCCATCGTTAGGGCATTGACGACGAGATCGGTGTCCTGGTGGGAGTCGATCGACCAGCCGATGATCCGCCGCGAATAGGCGTCCATGACCGCTGCGCAGTACAGCTTTCCTTCTTCGGTCGGATGCTCGGTGATATCGGTCAACCGGAGCCGGTCCGGGCCGGCGACGACGAAGCGTCGCTGTACCAAGTCCTCCTCGGTCGCCTGATGCACCGGGTTGCTGCGGCCCCTGCGCCGGTAGACGCCCTGCAGCCCGGCGTGGCGCATCAGCCGTTCGACCCGTTTGCGGTTGACCCGTTCGCCCAGCCCCAGCGTCAGTTCCGCATGCACACGGGGCGAGCCGTAACTGCCTCGGGAATCGGCGTGTATTTCACGGATCATCTTCATCAGTTCCTTGTTCCGCAACGTGCGGGGCGGCTCGGGCCGGCCGAGCCAGTCGTAATATCCCGACGTGGAGACGTTTAATACTCGGCAGGCCACCGCGACCGGGATGGAGTCGGCGGCGAGTTCGCGGACCAGCGAGTAAATTACTTTGGGAGAACGTTTTCACGGGCGAAGTACGCGGCCGCCCGTTTGAGGATCTCGTTCTCTGTCTCCAGTTGCCGGTTGCGCCGCCGCAGCTCAGCCAGTTCCTTCTTCTCCGCGGTGGTCAGGCGGTTACTACCGTCCTTCCCTCCGGAGCTTTTGTCGTCGGCATCGGCCTGGTTCACCCAGTTCTGCAGGCAGGACCGGCTGATGCCCAGATCCTCGGCCAGTTGGACCATGGACTTGTCGCCCTGGCGGGCCAGCTCGACCGCGCGGCGGCGGAACTCGGGTGGGTGTGGTGACGGCATGGCGAACATCCTTCCTGATGATCACCGGTGACCTCAGGTCAGCAGTCCGTGCTCCGGGGGGAACCTCAGGCGAAGGTGAGGCGGGATCGGCCGTGAAGGAGCGGGCCGTACACCAGTTCGCTGATGAAGCAGCGGTCCAGGATGATCCGGCCGGGTATGGCGAGGATGGTGCGGTAGCGCTCTGCGAGGTCGACGCCGTCCGGTGTGCGAGTGGCGTGGACGAGTTGGAATCCGTGGTGTTGGGCGAGCTTGGTGGCGAGGGTGGTCGTGCCGACGCCGTCGCATCCTTCCAGCACGATGACCTCGTGGCGGGCGGCCCATCGTGCCAGATCCACGTTCATCGGGCGGCCACCAGAACGGGAAGTCCTTCGGGGCGGTCGAAGGTTGCGGTGAGCTCGTATTGGATCACGAGGTTGCGGTAATTGGGTTCGCGTCCGTCGGCGAAGGTCCACCAGCATCGGGGGTCCGGCGCGTAGACGGGGCGTCCGGCTGCCACGCAAGCGCCGATGACCACGGCCGCGCCGGGGGGCGTCTCGGGACCGCGCACGTCGACAATGGCGATATGGGAGCCGGCGAGGGCCGTCCAATCAGCCTCGGCCCGATCCAGGATCCCTTCGCCGCTGTTGAGGCGGTCGGCGAGGTGGATATCCTAGCCGGCGTTCTGCACCAGCTCGGCGGTGTCGTGTATACGCTCGTCCGGGCCGTAGGGAGACAGTTCGATGTAGGCGGTGCGCGGTCGGTCGTTGAGGTCGGGAAACGGTGAAGGTGATCGGGGCGGTCTGTGGATGGCGCGGCTGCACCGGCTCGAGCCCGAGTTCGCGCATCAGCTGCCGCACCAGCTCGGGTGAGGCATCCTCGGCGGAGCGGGCGAGCACCGCGTGGACGCGCCGGTATCCGTAGGTGTCGTGGTTGGCGGCGAATACCGCCTCGGTCATCGGCTTGAGGCGCTCCCGGCGTTCGGCGGTCGCCGACAACGGGCGGCTCCGCCGTTCGTAGAAGCCGGACCGGGACACGCGCAGCCAGGCGCACATGTCGACGACGGCGTGGTGGGCCTTCTCCGCGTCGATGAGCTCGTACTTGGTGCTCACCGGTGATCCTTCGCGAAGAAGGCCGCGGCTTTTTTCAGGAAGTCGTTCTCTTCGCGGAGCTTGCGGTTCTCGCGCTCGAGTTCGCGTTCCCGGGTGCTCTTCGGGTCGCCGGCCGATGTGGTGGACGCGTCGTCGCCGTGGCGTCTGCGGTAGTCCTTGACCCAGTTGCCCAGGGTGGTGTCGTGGATGCCGACTTCGCGGGCCACATGGACGATGGGGCGCGGGCCGTCCAGGACCATGCGGACGATCCCGTCCTTGTGCTCCTGGGTGAAATGCCGCCTCTGTCGTGCCAACGGCCTTCCTTTCCGGTTCTCTCCCCAACTCTAGTTGGGCCCTGTCCGGAAGACCGGGGCACCTCACGGTCAATCTGCGTGCTCTGACCGGCTCGGCCATCGGTGCTCCTCCCGCTCGACGGCAAACTCGTTGCCGTCGAGCGTGGTGCTCCCCGTCCCGGCCGTCCCGGTCCCGTCCCGGCGTGTCACGAACCCGGTGAACTTTTCTGGACAGCGCACTAGCCCGGCAAGCTCGGGAGCACGATTATCTGCAGGCCGCGCCACAGGCCGACGGCTCACCGGCCCTACCTGTCGGGGTGTCCGCCGCCCAGGTGTGGCGGGGAGTAGTGCACGCTGGTGATCCGGTAACGGCGGCAGGCCAGGCACTGATGGGTGCGGTGGCCGCGATGTGGCCGAGGGCCTCGGCGCAGATGCAGGGCGCCCAGCCGACCAGCACCCGGCCCGGGCCGGGAGCGTGTCCGTACGGGCACCACGTGGGCGGGAACACGGGCCGGCTCAGCGCCAGATCTGCCGCAACCGCCAGCCGTGCGGCTCGGCGCTGGCGGCGGGGGAGGCGACCTCGGCGACCGCGGGCCCGTCCAGGGTGGACATCTGCAGCCGGTACAGCCGCGTCTCGCCCGGCGCCTGCCATTCGCCCAGCACTCGCCGGACCCGCCAGTGGCCGCGCGAGCCGCTGATCTCGATCGGCCGTCCTGATGGTGCGGTCTCCGCCGTCACAGTCTCATCGAGCAACATAGGGCATCACTCTAGAACATGCGTTCGATAAAAAGGTAGATGGCCTGCAGGCCCGCACCATCGTGGACGTTGTGACCGCCAGCGATAACTGTCACCTGCCAGCGGCACCTGTCACGGAGGGCAACCTGTGAATCCCCGTCGTGCTGAGCTGGCAGGCATGGGACCTTTCTCAAAAAAATACGAATGTTTGCTTGATTGAGGTCTCGGTTTCGGTGATGCTCTAGCGAGTATCAGTCCATTCATCGGAGCAACCGCGCGGTCCGCATGAGGACCACAGTCGGTACCCGCCAGGGAAGGGAGAACCTGGCGCCGCTGCTCGGTCGACACCTCAAACGCACCAAGAAGAGGGGATCGAATGAGAAGACTCTCTGCTCTATCGGCCAGTCTGCTGGCGCTGACCGGACTCACCGTGCCGATGGCGCCCGTCGCGCAGGCGGCCTCGTGCGAGGGCACATACACAATCGCGGTCGGCGGCACCTGGGACAACGACTCCAGAATCTGGACGGGCAACGTCACCCAGCGGGTCGGCTACAACGTCCGGGAGGGCACCAACGAGCTGAACCGGCTCATCCGCAACCAGCGCAACGCGTGCCCGGGCCAGCACATCAAGGCGCTCGGATACTCACTGGGCGCCGCGGTGGTCCACACCTGGGTCACTGAGAACTGGCCGACCATCGACAACGTGAACGCGGTCCTGGTCGCCGACCCCAAGCGCCCGGCGGGCCCGGGTAACGCGGGAGTTGCGGCCCACCCGCTCGTCGCCCCCTTCGTCGGGTTCCCGCTCGCCTACGCCGACGATTTCTACGGCGACATCCCCACCGTGTCCATCTGCACCAACGACCTCATCTGCGATATCAACGCGTCCTCGGGACTGCCCGGCTACCTGTGGGGAGGAAACCACGGGGCCTACAGCTTTAACGTCGACCACTACTCCAACGACGGCAATGGCACGTGGTACAACGGCCAGTTCTACCCCCGGTAAGGAACTGCCGCGGCGGGCCGGCATGCACGGCAGCGAACCCGCGTAGAAGTTGTCGAACGTCACGGCCTTGGACGCGAGGCGGGCGAAGTTCGGCGCGTCGACGAAGGTGTCGGCGTAGGGCGCGAGCATGTGCCGGTTCAGGCTGTCGAACATGACGATGACGGCTCTCACCGCGTCTCCTCCGGGCCGTGCGCTGGCGCGGGATTGATGGGGGTTCCGTCGAGGAGCCGCCGGCGGAGCTCGACGAGCGAGGCGATGTGGCGGTCCATCTCCTCGGCCGAGCGCCGGTGGATCCATTCGGCCATCTGGGTGCCGAGTTCGATGTCGTGGCCGGGCGGGGCCTCGGCGAACAGGGGGCGCTCCCGATGGCGGTACTTCGCGACCTCGTCCCGTCGCGTGTCGATCTCGACGTCCAGGATGGCGATGACCTCCTCCACCGCCATGAACGCCGCACTGCCCAGCCGCACCCAGAGATCGGGGTCCTGGAACCGCGAGGGCGGGTTGTACGGGCTCGCCAGCCAGTCCAGGACCACCGTGTGCCCCTCTTCGGTCACGCGGTAGCGCTTGGCGTTCGTCGCCCCGGGCCGTTCTTCGATCGTGTGCTCCACCCAGCCGCGCTTCTCCATCGCCGCCAGCGTCCGGTACGCCTGGCTCATGGTCGTGTTGGACCGCAGGAACCGGCCGTACGTGTCGAAGAACTTCTTCAGCTCGTAGCCCGTACTGGGGCGCAGGAGCAGGGCCGAGAGGAGCAAGAACTCTAGCTTCATCGTGGGTGTGCCCGTCGTTGCCGGAAAGCTGACCATGCCACAAGTGGAATGACCTACCATGGCACAAGTGCCATACTCACGTCGATAGGTCGGTTCCGTGGACGACCCCTCCCCGTGCTGCACGCCCCGCCTCACCTCCGATACGTCGGGCATGCGGCGGGCCGCTCCCTCCGGGCCCGGCGCGCATCTGATCGAGCAGTGCCGCATCGAGGCCGGCGCCTTCCTGATGGGAGACGCCTTCGGCGACGGACTCGCCGGGGACGGTGAGTCGCCCGTCCATGAGGTCACGCTCGACGCCTTCGAGATCGACGCCACGACCGTCACCAACGACGACTTCGCGCGCTTCGTGGATGACACGGGTTACCGAACCGAAGCGGAGGCCGCCGGTTTCTCAGCGGTCTTCCGCACGCTGGCGCACCCGGGTGCGGAGGTGCTGGGCACGGCTCCTCGCGCTCCATGGTGGCTCGCCGTGAAGGGAGCGAACTGGAGAAGCCCTGAGGGCCCGGGATCCGACCTGCGGGGGCGGGAAGAGCATCCTGTGGTCCACGTGACCTGGAACGACGCCCAGAGCTACTGCGCCTGGGCCGGGCGGCGCCTGCCGCGCGAGGCCGAATGGGAGTACGCGTCGCGCGGCGGAGTTGAGGGCGCCCGCTATCCCTGGGGCGACGAACTGCTCGGGATCCGGGGCGAGTGGCGGGCCAACATCTGGCAGGGGACGTTCCCCGATCGGAACACCGGTGAGGACGGCTGGCTCGCGACAGCGCCCGTGCGCGCCTTCGCGCCGAACGGCTTCGGCCTATGGCAGACGGTCGGCAACGTGTGGGAGTGGTGCGAGGACGCGTTCGATCCGCGGGCGTACGCCAAGCGCGCCCGCGCCGGAGGCCCGGTGCACGACCCGCGTCCCCGGGTGGCTTCCGGCCTGCGAGTGCTGCGCGGCGGCTCGTATCTCTGCCACGAGTCCTACTGCAACCGGTACCGGAACGCGGTCAGGTCGTCGAACACGCCCGACTCGAGCATGGGCAACGCGGGCTTCCGCACCGTGACGCGCCGCGATTGAGAGTTGTGAGGGGGGTCGGACGCGGCAGCGGCGGGAGCCGGCGGATCGGCACGTCGACCCGCCCCCTCTCGAGAAGAATCGAGGTGGGGCCGGTGCCTTCCACGATCTCCCTCGGCGCCATGAGCTTCGGTTCGGGATTCACCCGCGACACCTGGATCGACGAGGAGCTGGCCGGCCGCCTGGTGAACCGTGCGCTCGACGCGGGGGTGAACCTGATCGACACCGCGGACACCTACGGTGGCGAGTTCGGCCGGTCCGAGACGCGCTTGGATCGCCGGCAACGCGGCATCGACGCGGGTGGGGTTGATATGCGAGCTGCCGCCGCCCTGGTAGCGCGGCACGACTGCGAACTCGCCGATGACGGCGATGCGCTGTGCTCGCTCGGCGATGGGCAGGGTGGCGTGGTCGTTCTTCAGAAGCACAGCACAGGCGGTGGCCAGTTTCCTGGCCAGGGCGTGGTGGGCCTCGGTGCCGAATCCACCGTCGCCGGGACGGCGCGCTCGGCGAGCGACCCCACCCTGCGGACGCTCTGATCGACGACGGCCTCGTCCAGCTCTCCATCGCGGACCGCCCGCACGACCTCGGCGTCGTCGACTCCTCGTTGCCGGGCATCTGCAGGTCCAGGCCCGCGGCCAGTGCGGCGACCCGGTCGTCGACCCCGCCCCAGTCAGAGACGACCGCGCCCTCGAAACCCCATTGCTTGCGCAGCACTTCGCTCAGCAGGCACCGGTTTTCCGAGGCGTACACACCGTTGATCTTGTTGTAGGAGGACATCACCACCGCGGGCCGTGCTTGGGTGACGACCCGCTCGAACGCCGGCAGGTAGATTTCGCGCAGGGTGCGTAGCGAACACGGCCGACCAGCGGCGCGTGCAGGGTTCAGCGGAGTTCAAGTCGGCGGGGCGACACACCCCGAAACAGAACGCCTACGACGTCGGCAGCAACCTCGGCGTGACGATCCTCGGTAGGATCTCAGCGCTGATGTTTCGAGCGAACTTCACCGCCGAAGCAGGGGTCGAGAGCCTGCAACACCTGGACTCGGCACTTGCGGAGCAGGCCGAAGAGTCGCTCGGCGTGGCCATGGAGATTGCCCAGAAGCCGGGCATGCCCGACCTTGCTGCCAATGCGGCCGAAGCCTTCACTTATTCGCTCCAGGCTGCCGGGTTCATCGGCGGCGCGAGCCGCATCGGATTGCCGCCGACTCGGGGAAAGCCGAGCATCCTCCTTGTAGCCCAACACCCGGGCCGCTCGCTGAGGCGCCGCTGGAGACCTACGCGGGGTTGGACACTCCCTGCGAACCGGGCGGCTCAGCGGGCTCCTCGAGACACCGGTGGGGAACCGGCTGTGGACGGAGGTTCGGCGAGACGCCCGGCTGCGGATTCCCAGCCGGGCGTCTCGGGTGGATGGGAGCCTGGTTCGGCGGCGACGGCCACGGCCAGCGATGCGGAAGATCGACCATTGAGCGCTGGACGCTCGACGGGTGCGGTCGGGTTCAGATGATGGTGCCGACATCTTTGGCGGCGAGGGATTCCATGGCGCGTTCGGCGACGGCCGCGATCGTCATGGAGGGGTTGCACGCCGCCGTGGTGCCGGGGATCAAGGCGCCGTCGAGGACGTAGAGTCCGCGTTGGCCCAGCACCCTGCCGTCGAGGTCGCAGACGGTGCCCATCGAGGCGCCGCCGAGCGGGTGCCAGGTGCTGTTGACGATGGCGTTGGTGTCGGTGACCGCCCCCGGTCCGTGGGCCAGCCGGGTGATCCGCCGGTGAATCGCTCGACGCACCGCGTCGTCGCCCCGGCGAGGCCAGACGAGGGAGACGGCGTCTGTCCGCCCGTCGTACCGGAAGCGGCCGCGGTCGGGACTGACACCGAAGCCGACCAGCATGGTCGTTCTGGCGTTGACGCCCAGTGGGGGCATCGACGCCTGGATGACGGTGTTGGCCGTGGCGGACGAGCCCCAGTCCTTGCTGCCGTAGATGACCGGGCCGCCCTGTTCCTCGCCGAAGTCCTCCTGGAGATTGGTCCAGGCGTAGATGCGGTCGCCGTTGGTGCCCCAGTCCTCGCCGAGGCGGTCCGGCATATCCGGAACGGCGCCCGTCGCGGCGGCCCGCACGAGGAGTTTGCTGGTGTTGAGACTGCCGGCCGCCATGATCAGGGCGCGGGTGGTGAGCAGCTTCTGCTCCAGTACCTCGCCCGAATCGTCGGTGCGGTCGACGTGGACCTGCCAGCGTCCGTCCTTGGCTCGGGCCACCCCGGTCACGTGGTGATGGGTGTGGACGGTGACTCTGCCGGTCCGTTCGGCCTGGCGGATGTACGTGACATCGACGGAGTGCTTACCGCCGTTGTTGACGCCCAGAGCGCAGTCTCCGTTCGTGTACGAAGGCGTCATCTCCCCGCGGAGTTCGGCCAGCGCGTAGTTCCAGTCGATGGGCATCGGGATCTTGCTCAGCTCGTAGCCCGCCTCACGGACGCGCCGGGCGAAGACGCGCGCCGCGGCGTAGTTCGGCGACGCGATCAGCTCCTCGGGTGCGGTCGCCGCGCGCAACATGCGCGCGACCCTCGGATAGTGGACCGCGTTCATCCGGCGGTAGTCCAGCTCCTCGGGCAGGCAGGCGTGGAACAACTCTTCGGAGGGTTGCAGGGTCATGCCCTGGTAGACGAGGGAGCCGCCGCCGACACCGGCCGCGCAGACCGCGAGAATGTTCTGCCCGGCGACGGGCTCCAGCAACCCCACGTAAGGATCGAGGCCGAGGGGCCGGCCGGCGAGCCGCGCCAGGGACCGGAGCGCCTCCGGAATGGTGCCGTGCCAGATCGCGCGCCGATCCAGGTTCGCCAGCGTCGGGAAGGTGCGGGCGTTCGGCCCGGTGGGCCACCGCCGTCCGCGCTCGAGAACGGTCACCGGCACTCCCGCCTGCGCGAGTCGGAGCGCGGCCACGCCGCCGCCGAACCCCGAGCCGATGACGACCGCCCGGTGTTCCTCCCTGGTGAGCCGGACACGGGAGGGGGACGCCGTCACCGTTGCCGCGCCGGCGGCGGGCGCCGCTCCGAGAGCCGCGGCTCCGGCGGCGGTGCCGGCGAGGAAAGTGCGTCTACTGATGGGCATGGGGGTATCTCCAGGATCGGGGTGGAGGGGATTTCGGCCGGGTTGTCGCCGCGCGACCCCGGGGTTTCGCCAGTGGCCTGGACCCAGCCGCGGCCCCGCGGCCGGGCCGTCCGGATGCCGAGGAGGGCGTCACCGCCCCGGCGCGGAACCGCCGTTCGTCAGGCGATCGCCCGGCAGGTGGATGTGGCGGGTCGGCCGTCCAGCCTGGCGGTGACCCAGTCGATCGCGTTTTCCTGGTCGATGATCAAGGGCAGGAAGTGGTTGATCAGTTTCTCTCCGACGTCGGGGCCGGAGACCGGTGCGTAGGTGACGGAGGCGCCCTCGGCGCACCAGTCCACGGCCAGCCGGCGGGCCTGAGCGTGGGGGACCAGGTCGTCCTCGATGCCGGTCGCCACGCGAACCGGAGCCGCGGGGGCGTGCCCGCCGAGCCGCTGGTCGTCCAGCATCTTCTGCACGACGGGCTCGTTCGCGACGATCTCCGGCACCGACTCGCCGTCGGTCGTCCACGTGCTGCTCGCGACCCCGCCGTAGCCGAAGATTCCCTCACCGACGCACCCGGTGGACAGGTCCGCCAGCGCCCGCTTGCCCGTGTCGTTGGTGTACGCGTCCAGGATCGGCTTCAACCGGGGCTCGTACTGCTGGAAGCCGTTGATCGACCAGCCGAGGGCGGCGGCCAGGGTGCTGCCGTCGACGGCTTTCAGGACCTCGGCCAGGTCGGCGGGCGGAGCGCCGACGTATGCCCCGGCGAGCTCCACGTCCGGTGCGTAGACGGGCTGGAGTTCGGCGGCCGAACCGGTCGCCGCGCCGCCCTCGCTGTACCCGTACAGCCCGACGGGGGAGTCGCCGGTCACCGAGGCTTCGGGCAGAGCGCGCGCGGCGCGGACGGCGTCCAGCACGGCGTGCCCGCCGTCCAGCCTGTTGACGTAGGTGTGCAGCCGGTCGGTCGTGCCGAGACCGACGTAGTCGGTGACGACCACGGCCGCCCCCTTGGCGAGGAAGCGGTAGATCGCCACGTTCTCGTAGCCGACGGATACCGACCCTTCGCCGACCGACAGGGGCGTCTCCAGCGCCTTGGACGCGGCACACTGGTCCCCCTGCCCCATGGTCCCCGGGGCGAGCGCGACCAAGGGGCGGGGGCCGGCGCCGGGCCACTCCGCGGACGGCTCGATGTAGGCGCCGGTCACGGCCACCGGCTTCCCATCGGAATCGGTGGACTTGTACATGATGCGGATGGCCTCTCCCGGCAGGGGACCGTTGAGGCCGGGAAGGGCGAGGCCGAGCCGCAGTTCCTCGGTACGGACGAGCGCCCCGTTGGCGGCCGGAAGTTCGGCGGGGGGAACGTAGAAGGCGGTACCGGGCTCGCTCGGCGGCGCCGCGGCGGGTCCGCCGTCGGCGGCGGCCGTCGTGGTGGGCACGGTGAGGGCGCCGCCCGCCAGTAGCGCGGCGGCGAGCAGACCGTGCCGGAAGCGCGGGGGGACGCCGGACCGCCGCCCGTCCCTTCCCCGGCGTGGTCTGGCGGACGGGCCGTTCGGCGGCCGGGATGGGTGGTGCGGCTTCACGAGGCACACTCCCTGCTTCAAAGGGCGGACTGGGTGGAGCAGACGGTCTCTGTGGTGCGGCGCCCTAAGGTTCGACACCGACGTTGAACACGTCGAAGAACTGCTGCGCAACCGGTGGCCGCAACACGACCGCAGTCGCGCGTGACGCGAGGCCCGCCCTTGTTACTGATCAGTCACTTCACGGCAGAGTAGGCTGGATGTCACTGAATGACAAGATGTCTGCATGAGTCATTTTCGGATTGGCTATCCTGAGCTTTTCGAGAAGGCGAGGACGGTGGACAGCGGTGCACGACCCGGCGCCAGGCACAGTGGCAGCGGGGCCACCTCCTAGGTCCAGACCGTCGTACGCCGAACGGCGCAAGGCCGCCCTCCGATCTGAGATCGCCCGCGAGGCGGTACGGCTGTTCACCGCCAACGGCGTCGCCCACACCACCGGCGAGCACATCGCCGAGGCGGTGGGCATTTCCGCCCGCACGCTCTGGCGCTATTTCCCCAGCAAGGAAAGCTGTGTACGCCCCTTGCTCGCGGCGGGGCTCGACACCGCCATCGAGGCACTCCAGCACTGGCCGGAGGGCACTTCACTCCTCGATTTCATCGGCAGCGCCGCCGACCGCGGCGACCTGCCGATCGCCGAGCCCGTCGTTCTCGACCTGCTCCGCCTGACCCGCAGCGAACCCAGCCTGCGGCTCGTCTGGCTGCAGGCTCACGACGACGCGCTGCCCGTCCTCGCCGATCTCCTCGCCCGGCGCACCGGCAGGGACCCCGATGACCTCCGGGTGAAGGTGCACGCCGCCACGCTCAACGGCGCCCTGCGGGCGGCCGCGGAGGACTTCGCCGCCGAGTTCGCCGACCGGGCCGACGCGCCGCCCGCAGAGCTCACGGTCCGCCTGCACGCGGCGCTCCGCGCCGCATCCGAAGGTCTCCCCTACTAGTGTTCTGAGTCATTAATTCGCCTGCAGTACGAGGCGACGGCGTTGAGGATCTCGTCGGCCGTCTTCGTCCGGACGAAGGGCTCGGGGTCCTCGTTCCATGCGGTGATCCAGGCCTCTCGTCCAGCTTGATCAGGAACTTGCGGAACTCCACCGCGCGGTGGCGCCGGTGCAGCGAGCCGATCACCCTGCCGGCGCGACGTCCAGGGCGGCGAACAAGGCGGTGGTGCCCGCCCGCACGTAGTCGCAGGTGACCCGCTCAGGGACTCCGGGCGGCACCGGCTGGGACCGGTTCAACGCCTGGATCTGCGATTTTTCGTCCACGCACAGCACCAGCGCGCGTTCGGGCGGGTGGAGGTACAGGCCGACCACGTCATGGACCTTGCCGGGCGAAGAAACGGTCCGTCGAGAGCTTGAACGTCTCGGATCGGTGCGGCTGGAGCCCGAACGCCCGCCACCCGCGGGAGGCCGTCGACTGGGACAGTCCGGTCTTGGCGGCCATGGAGCGGGTCGACCAGTGTGTGGCGTCGGCCGGTCTGGTTTCGAGCGTCCGCGTGATCAGGTCAGCGACCTGCTCGTCGGTGACGCTGCGCGGACCACCCGGGCGGGGCTCGTCCGCCCGGCCTTCCAGGCGGTCGGCCAGAAATCGCCTGCGCCACTTGGAGGCCGTGTCCACCGAGACACCGGCCTGCTCGGCCACCGCTCTGACCGAGACGGGAAACCCGTCGTCGGCCACCGCATCACAGACCAGGATCACCTGAGCCCGCACCGCCAGATTCTGGGCGTCCTTCCGCCGACGCACCCACCGTTCCGGTTCCACTCGCTCCTCAGCGGTCAACTCCAGCGGCACGAGCCCCGTCACGTTCGAAGGGCCCGACCTGCCCTCAGACATCGCCGAGTGACCTCACCTCAGGTGTCCGTGTAACGGGGGGAACCTCACATGCTGGAGGCGGCCGAGGGCGCCCCGCCCCCGCCGCCAACATCGGCGCGTTTAACCTGGGCAACGCCCTGGGGCCCTTCCTCAGCGGGCTCGCCATCGACGCGGGGCTCGGCTACACCTCGCCGTCCTGGGGCGGCGGCGCGCTCGGCGCGGCCGGCCTCGCCATCGTGCTCGCCGCTGGACTTCTCGCCCGAACCGAACGGCGTCCGCGCACGCCCGTCCGGACGCCACCCACCGAGAACGCGTCACCGATCGCGCCTGAGCCACCGGCGGCCCGATCACCGCACCGCGCCGGCCGGTGCCGAGCGACCGTCGGCGTCGGGCGCGAGATCCCCTTGCATGTCGACCCAGGTGTCGTTCCATGCGTGACCGTGCTCCGGACCGCGCTGCCAGGTGTGGGTGAGGTGTCCGTCTGGCGCGCGTCCGAAGACCGACAGGTCGCCGCTGGGGTTGAGGACGACTGCGGGGTCGCTGGTCAGGTGGCCGTGCAGGGGCGTCCAGCCCGACCAGGGGCCGCCCGTGCCGGTCTGCCAGCGATGATGCAACCCGCCGTCCGCGCCGCGAGCGAACAGGACCATGCCGCCGTCCCGCCCGACCAGGACTGTGGGCCGCCCTTCCACCGCACCTTCCATGTCGACCCAGGCGTTGTTCCATGCGTGACCGTGGTCGGGACCGCGCTGCCAGGTGTGGGTGACGCGCCCACCGGGATCGCGGGCGAACACCGACAGGGCACCGTTCGGGCTCAGCACCACCGCCGGGTCGCTCGCCAGCCGCCCGTGCAGGGGTGACCAGGCCGACCAGGGGCCGCCGGTGCCGGTCTGCCAGCGGTGGTGCAGGCCGCCATCGGCGCCGCGAGCGAACAGGACCATGCCGCCGTCCCGCCCGACCAGGACTGTGGGCCGTCCCTGCACCGCACCTTCCATGTCGACCCAGGTGTCGTTCCATGCGTGACCGTGGTCGGGACCGCGCTGCCAGGTGTGGGTGACGCGCCCACCGGGATCGCGGGCGAACACCGACAGGGCACCGTTCGGGCTCAGGACGACCCCCGGGTCGCTTGCCAGACGACCGTGCAGGGAAACCCAGTTCGGAGCCCACTCCCCGGCTTCCGACTGCCACGTGTGCCACAACGCGCCGTCATCACCACGGACGAACACCACCAGCTTGCCGTAACGCCCCACCAGCGCCCACGGACGGCCCACCGCCGCACCCGCCGGACGACCCAGCGACGTCCACTCCGACCACGCACCGCCCGGCGCGTTCTGCCACCGATGGATCACCCCGCCCGACCCATCGACACCGAACACCACCATCCCCGAACCGTGGTCCACCACCGACGGCACGCCCACGCTCACCCGCGGAGTCCATCGCGGGGGTGTGCCGACCGCAGCGCGGGCCTCCCTGAGCAGTTCCCGTGCCTTCGGCTCGGCCTGGTCGTAGCGCGCAGGGAAGGCTGAGCGCTGGACCTCCTGCGCCGTCAGCCCAGCGGAGAGGTGGGGGAACTTCTGCTCGACGCGTACGGCGCGGACGAAGAACTGCTCGGCCGCGTAGGGCACGTGCATGATCTGCTGCGGCGTCCCCCAGCCCTGGCTGGGGCGCTGCTGGAAGACTCCGAGGGAGTCCAGGTCCCCGCACGGCAGGTTGTTCATGTGGGACTCGACCCATCCGGCTTCGAACCCGGCGAGCATCACCTTGTCGGAGACCTTGAGGTCGCGGCCGACGATGTAGACGGCCTTGGTCACCTCAAGGTCGCGATCGGGCGGGACATGGCAGGGCCGTGCTGATGCGACCCTTGTGGTTGCGGCCGGGTCGGGGGCGAGGTCCCCTTGCATGTCGACCCAGGTGTCGTTCCATGCGTGACCGTGTTCGGGACCGCGCTGCCAGGTGTGGGTGAGGTGTCCGTCTGGCGCGCGTCCGAAGACCGACAGGTCGCCGCTGGGGTTGAGGACGACTGCGGGGTCGCTGGTCAGGTGGCCGTGCAGGGGCGTCCAGCCCGACCAGGGGCCGCCGGTGCCGGTCTGCCAGCGGTGGTGCAGGCCGCCGTCCGCGCCGCGAGCGAACAGGACCATGCCGCCGTCCCGCCCGACAAGGACTGTGGGCCGTCCTTCCATCGCACCTTCCATGTCGACCCAGGCGTCGCTCCATGCGTGACCGTGCTCAGGACCCCGCTGCCAGGTATGCGTGACGCGCCCACCGGGGTCCCGGGCGAACACCGACAGGGCACCGTTCGGGCTCAGCACCACCGCCGGGTCGCTCGCCAGCCGCCCGTGCAACGGCGTCCAGCCCGACCAGGGGCCGCCCGTGCCGGTCTGCCAGCGATGATGCAACCCGCCATCGGCGCCGCGAGCGAACAGGACCATGCCGCCGTCCCGGCCAACCAGAACCGTGGGCCGCCCTTCCACCGCGCCCTCCATGTCGACCCAGGCGTCGTTCCACGCGTGACCGTGCTCAGGACCCCGCTGCCAGGTATGCGTGACGCGCCCACCGGGGTCCCGGGCGAACACCGACAGGGCACCGTTCGGGCTCAGCACCACCGCCGGGTCACTCGCCAGACGACCACCCAGCGACACCCAGTTCGGAGCCCACTCCCCGGCTTCTGACTGCCACGTGTGCCACAACGCGCCGTCATCACCACGGACGAACACCACCAGCTTGCCGTAACGCCCCACCAGCGCCCACGGACGCCCCACCGCCGCACCCGCCGGACGACCCAGCGACGTCCACTCCGACCACGCACCGCCCGGCGCGTTCTGCCACCGATGGATCACCCCGCCCGACCCATCGACACCGAACACCACCATCCCCGAACCGTGGTCCACCACCGACGGCACACCCACGCTCACCCGCGGAGTCCACGGGGACGTGGTCCACCACGTGGTCTCCTTGCGGGCGCCTGCCCAGTTGAAGCTGAAGTGCACGTGATCGGTGTGCGGGTTGTCCCCGGTGTACGGCGTCCAGCCGGCGTCGTGGCGGTACGCCTCCCAGATGCGGCGGTTCCAGATCACGTACATGATCCCGAAGCGGCGGGCGAGCGCGTGGGGGTTGCCGTGCCGGTCCGTGGCGAGGAGCCAGTCGATGAGTTCGGACGCGATGTGCCCTTGGGTGCGGACGTCCACTCCCCAGTCCCAGGCGCGCCCCTCCTTGTGCTCGCTGGGGCCGCCCCTGCGGCATTCCCTGCTGATGCCCATGTCCCGGGTGCCCGGGTAGGCGTCGAGCACCAGGGCGCGGAACGCCGCCGTTCCCGGCTTCGCCGGCGGGTCGCAGTCCCGCTGGCCCTCGAACCGCGAGTAGGGGTCGATCTGCGGACCGAAGTCAGGCGTGCTGGGGGGCATGTTCTGCACTCCTCGGAAAGGGTGTGGACTCGACACGGAGCAGCCTTTCCCCGGTCGCTCTCGTCCCGGTCACCGCGCGGTCACGCGGCCGGACGGGCCAACGGGGCGGCCCTCGGAAAAGTTGTTCGGACGGGCCGGTCACATCCGTCCGGTTCCCTTCGTCAGTGCGGTGTCAGAGCGAAACGCCACTGTGAAGGAGACCGACCATGAGCGCTTCCGCGACCACCGCCTCCCGGCTGCCGAACCCGCAGCAGCTCGTCCCCGAGCTCGGAGCCGTCGGCGGCGCCCTGTTCAAGGCCGTCGGGAACGGCTCGATCCCGCAGACGACCGTCGGGCTGGTGCAACTGCGCGCCGGCCAGCTCGCCGGCAACACCTACCTGACCGTCCTGCACTCCGGGAACCTCCGCAAGGCCGGGGAGCCGGAGGAGCGGATCACCGCGGTGGCGTCCTGGCGGGACGCGCCGTACTTCACCGGCGCCGAGCGGGCGGCGCTCGCGCTGACCGAGGCCGTCCTCACGCCCGCCGCGGGCGGCGAGCGGGTCCCCGACGCGCTGTACGCGGAGGCGTCCGAGCACTACGACGACAAGGCCCTCGCGACGCTGGCGATGGCGATCGGGCAGGTCGGGTTCTTCACGCCGCTCGCGCTGATCGGCAAGCCGCTCCCCGGCGTGTCGCCCGCCGAGCAGTGGCGCGGGGCCGAGTAGCCCTCCCCGGACCGAAGGAACCCAAGAAGTTCCCCCGAACGACGACCCCAACGAGGAGCAGTGAGGGTCCGGAGCACCTCGCTCGCGGCCCTGAACGCATTGGCGAGCCGTGCGGCGGCACAGACCGCGACAAGCGACGCCTCCGCGTCAGGCGAGGGTCAGCAGGAGGACGCCGCCGCGGCTCCGGCCAGTCCGGCCCCCTGCGCCGCCGACAGCCGCTCGCGCAGCCAGGCGACGCCCGCCGGCACGGGCACGGTCACGTCCAGCGGAGTGGTGTATGAGTCGATCTCCGGGTGATCCTGTTTCTGCAGGTTAAGCGGTGAGTTCTCGCGGGTCGATCTTGGGGTCGGGTGTGGTGTCGTCGATGACGCGCAGGCGGGCTTTGGCCAGAATCCCAAGACCCATTTAGCGGCGGGCCTCGGCCCATTCGTCGGTCTGTTCCATCAGCACCGCCCCGACGAGCCGGACGATCGCGGCCCGACGTGGTCGGGGAAGATCCCGACCACGTCGGTGCGCCGCCTGATCTCCTCGTTCAGCCGCTCTTGCGGGTTGTTGGACCAGATCTGTCGCCAGATCTGGCGGGGGAAGCCGGTGAAGGCCAGCAGGCCGGACCTTGCCTCCTCCAGGTGCTCGGCCGCGTCGGGGTGCTTGGCGGCCGGCGAATCGACGACCCGGGCGTGCTGGGCGTGGACCTCTTCGGCGGCGGGCTGGTCGAAGATGGTGCGCACCGGCGTCGCCACCCACGGCTGCGCCGACCGGGACACCTTCATCAGCAGGCCGCGCAGGTAGTGGGTCCGGCACCGCTGCCAGGACGCGCCCGGCAGCGTCGCCCCGATCGCCTCCACCAAGCCGCGGTGCGCATCGGAGATCACCAGTTGGACGCCCGACAGGCCCCGCGCGACGAGTCCGCGCAAGAAGGCCAGCCATCCGGCGCCGTCTTCGGCCGAGGTGACCTCGATCCCGGGGATCTCGCGGTGCCCGTCGGCGTTCACGCCGTGGCCACCAGCACGTGCACGTTGACGATGCGGCCGCCCTCGCGGACCTTCCGGGTCAGGGCGTCCACCCACACGAACGCATACGGCCCGGTCTCCAGCGGCCGGTTGCGGAACGCCTGCACTTGGGCGTCCAGCACCTTCGACATCTCCGACACCTGGCTTCTGGAGATGCCCTTGATGCCCACCTGCTCGACCAGCTTGTCCACCCGCCGCGTCGACACACTGAGGAGATAGGAGGTGGCCACCACGCTGACCAGGGTTTGCTCGGCCCGGCGGCGGCGTTCCAGCAGCCACTCGGGGAAGGAGGAGCCCGAGCGCAGCTTGGGAATCGCCAGCTCGACGGTGCCGGCGCGGGTGTCCCAGTCCCGGGGCCGGTATCCGTTGCGGCGGTTGACCCGCTCGTGCGAGCGCTGTCCGTAGCCGGCCCCGCAGACGGCGTCGGCCTCCGCGCTCATGTGGTCAAACTCGTACACCACCTCCGTGGACGCAACCATTTTCACTCACTCGGTCGTGGTGGTTGGGAGCGGACGGTGGCGAACTGAAGATCGCGGTCGGGCACTGGTTCTGGGCCTGCTGGGCCAGGCCGGGAATGCCGAGGATGCTGGAGGTGGCGATGAGCAGGCCCAGAGTGCCGAACGCTGAAGCGAGGGTGGACGGGCCGAAGACCGAGGTGTCGTGGTTGCTGGGGGAGGGCGACGAACCGGCGGTCTTGTCGGCGCCGCCCGCTGCCGGAGGTGGGGTTGCCGGGGCCCTGGGCCCCGGCAATGCAGGATCAGGCATCCGTCTGCTCGTCCGGGGCCGGTCGGTGGGCCAGCAGTTCGCGTAGGACGAAGGGCATGATGCCGCCGTGGCGGTAGTAGTCGGCCTCGCGCGGGGTGTCGAGGCGCACGGTCGCCTCGAAGGTTCGGTCGTCCGCGGTGACGGTGACGGTGCGGGGGACGATCCCGTCGTTCAAGGGCTCCAGCCCGCGGATCGTGTAGGTCTCGCGGCCGTGCAGTCCGAGGGTCTCCGCGTCCTGCCCTTCGAGGAACTGGAGCGGGAGGACGCCCATGCCGACGAGGTTCGAGCGGTGGATGCGTTCGAAGGAGGCGGCGATGACGGCTCGGACCCCGAGGAGGGCCGGGCCTTTGGCGGCCCAGTCGCGTGAGGAACCGGCGCCGTAGCCGTGACCGGCGACGACGATGGTCGGGACGGAGGCGGCGCGGTATCCGGCGGCGGCGTCGAAGATCGGGGTGACGGCGCCGCCGTTGAGGAAGTCGAGGGTCTGGGGGCCTTCGATGTGGGGCACGAGGTGGTTGCGCAGTCTGGGGTTGGCGAACGCTCCTCGCATCATGATGGTGTGGTCGCCCCGGCGGGACGCGTAGGTGTTGAGCTGTTCGGGCGGCACCCCGCGGTTCGCGAGGTGGCGTCCGGCGACGCTGTCGGGGGTGATCGCGCCGGCGGGCGAGATGTGGTCCGTGGTGATGGAGTCGCCGAGCTTGACCAGGACGCGCGCGTCGCTGATGTCTCCGACGGGGTCGGGGCGGACCGGCAGGCCGTCCAGGTAGGGCGGCCGACGCAGGTAGGTGGAGTCTTCCTGCCACGGATAGGTCTTGGTCGAGGGCGTTTCCAGGGATTGCCAGCGTTCGTCGCCGTCGAAGACGGTGGCGTAGCCGCGGGCGAACATCCCGGGTTCGAGGACGCCGTCGACGATGGCGCGGACCTCGTCGGCGTCCGGCCAGACGTCCCGCAGATGGACGGGCTTGCCGTCCCGGTCGGTGCCGAGCGGTTCGGTGGTCAGGTCGATGTCCATCGTCCCGGCGATGGCGTAGGCGACGACGAGCGGTGGGGACGCCAGGTAGTTGAGCTTGACCTCGGGTTGGATGCGGCCTTCGAAATTGCGGTTGCCCGACAGCACCGCGGCCGCGGTGAGCCCGCCGTCGCGGACGGCCCGGGAGACTTCGGGGACGAGCGGGCCGGAGGCGCCGATGCAGGTCATGCAGCCGAATCCGGTGAGGTGGAAGCCCAGGTCCGCGAGGTAGGGGGTGAGGCCGGCCTCGTCGTAGTACTCCATGACGACGCGGGAACCGGGGGAGAGCGTGGTCTTGACCCAGGGGCGGCTGGTGAGACCTCGCTGGACGGCCTTCTTGGCGAGCAGCGCCGCGGTCACCATGACCGACGGGTTGGACGTGTTGGTGCAGGAGGTGATCGCGGCGATCGCCACGGTGCCGTGCCGCAGCTCGTGGGTGCCGCCGTCGAGGGTCACGGGGACTGGCGCCTCTTTCGGCACGGTCGCGTTGAAGGCGGCTTTGGCCCGGTGCAGCGGGACGCGGTCCTGCGGGCGGCGCGGCCCCGCCAGGGAGGGCCGGACGGTGCTCAGGTCGAGTTCGAGCTCTTCGGAGAAGGCCGGTGGCTCGTCGGGCGAGGCCCACAGGCCCTGGGCTTTGGCGTAGGTCTCCACGAGGGCGACGTGCTCGGGGTCCCGGCCGGTGAAGCGAAGGTAGCCGAGGGTCTCGTCGTCGATGGGGAAGTACGCGGCCGTCGAGCCGAACTCGGGGCACATGTTCGCGATGGTGGCGCGGTCGGCGACCGGCAGGTCGGCGACGCCGGGGCCGTGGAACTCGACGAACTGGCCGACTACGCCGTGGCCCCGCAACAGCTCGGTGACGGTGAGGACGAGGTCGGTCGCGGTGACGCCGGCGGGGAGCCGGCCGTGCAGGCGCAGGCCGACGACGTCGGGCAGGAGCATGGCGATCGACTGGCCGAGCATGGCGGCTTCGGCCTCGATGCCGCCGACGCCCCAGCCGAGGACGCCGAGGCCGTTCACCATCGTGGTGTGCGAGTCGGTGCCCAGGCAGAGGTCGGGGAGGGCCCACCCGTCCCGCTCGGTCACGACCCGCGCGAGGCGTTCGATGTTCACCTGGTGCATGATCCCCATGCCGGGCGGAACCACCGTGAACTGCCGCAGTGCCTCCTGTCCCCACCGGAGGAAGCGGTACCGCTCGTGGTTGCGGCGGTACTCCAGCTCGACGTTGCGGACGCGCGCGTCCGGCCGTCCGAACACGTCGGCGACGACCGAGTGGTCCACGACCAGCTCGGCCGGGACGAGCGGGTTGACGTCCGCCGGATCGCCGGCGAGCCGCTCCATCGCGTCGCGCATCGCGGCCAGGTCGGCGATGACGGGCACGCCGTTGGTGTCGTGCAGGAATACCCGGGACGGCCGCAGTTCGACCACAGGGCCGGCGGGAGAAGAGGGCTGCCAGTTCGCCAGCGCCTCGATCGCCGCGGTCGACGCCCGGGAGCCGTCCTGGTGCCGCAGCAGGTTCTCCAGGACGATCCGCAGGCTGAACGGTAGGCGGCGGGGGGCGAGTTCGCCGATCCGGTGGATCGACAGCTCCCGGGATCCCAGGCGCAGCGTGCCGCGCGTCCCGTAGGCGTCCAGGCCGGACGCGATCGAGCCGCTCAGGTGCCGGGCCATCGGTTTCCTCCTGTTCTCGGGCAGGCGCCCACGCGGAGCGTGGTCATCGGCCCTGGTGATCCTGTTTCCCGGGCGCGAGGAGCTCCGCCGGGACGCAGTAGGTGTTCTGGTGGGTGCCGGGCACGACGCAGGCGGCGGACGCGGCCTTCCAGGACGGGTAGTGCGAAGCCGACCGGTGCTCGTGGAAGAACGCGTGCTCGTCCCGGTAGATCTCGTGCAGGACGAACGCGCACGGGTCGTCGGTTGTCTGCAGGACGTCGAAGCGCAGGCAGCCGGGCTCCCGCCGGGTGGCCTCGGCGTTCTCGGTCAGGGCGCCGCGGAAGTCGTCGAGCTTGCCGGGCTCGACCCGCATGTTCACGATCACGACGAACACCGTCTCGCCGCCTCCTCGCTGATCGGTTCCGGCAGTGCGACGCCGGATTCGCGGGCGAGCCGGACCAGTTCGGAGCGGGTGCGGGACGGGAGAGGAATCCCCGTCCGCGCGGAGGTGCGTGCGTTGCGGTCCTCGATCTCGCCGGGGTAGAGGATCTCTCCGCTGCCGGGGGCCGTCGGCACCGCCTTGGTGAGGTGGATGAGGTCGTCCAGGCGGCGGGCGAATTCCCGTTCCGGCAGGAGGGCGTCGACGCGCACCGCGATGACCAGATGGCCGCATCCGCTGCGCCGGTCGGGGACGTAGGGGCCCGCGATCGCGGTGGCGTAGGAGGAACCCGTCAGCACCCCGGACAGGACGTCCATCATGAAGGAGATGGCGTAGCCCTTGTGCCCGGCCATCGGCTGGACGATCCCGTCGATGGCGGCCCGCGGGTCGGTGGTGGGGTTCCCGTCGGCGTCGATCGCCCAGTCGGCGGGGATGTCCTCACCGCGTTCGAGCGCGGCGTAGATCTTGCCTCGGGCGACGACGGTGTTGGCGATGTCGAGGACGACCGGGTCCGCACCCGCCCGGGGCGCGGCGATCGACCACGGGTTGGCGCCGACCGTCTTCTCCCGGCCGCCCCACGGCGCCATCGCCGGGCTGCCGTTGGTGGTCAGGATCGCGACGCAGCCGGCCGCGGCCATCCTGCGGGTGAAGTAGGCGGCGGTGCCGAAATGGTTGCCGTTGCGGACGGCCACCACGCCCACCCCGTGCTCGGCTGCCCGCCGCACGGCGTCATCGCAGGCCCGCGCGGTGACGACCTGCCCCACGCCGTCGCGGCCGTCGAGCACCGCCACCGCCCCGGCGTCGACCGGCATCGCGATCTCGGTGACCGGTCTCATCACGCCCGTTCTCAGCCGCTCGACGTACCAGCCGAGGCGCAGGAGCCCGTGCGAGGGATGTCCCCAGGCGTCGGCGACGACGAGGCTGTCGGCGACGAGGCGGGCGTCGTCCAGGGGTACGCCCTGCGCCATGAGGATCTGTGCGGCGACGTCGGTCAGGGCTTCGGCGGGGTACCGGGCGGGGGAGGTGTCGGCCGGGGTCACGCCGGTCCTCCCGTCCTGATCGCCGGGACGGTCAGACCGGCCGCCTGCGCGGGGGACAGGGGACGGGTCGGATGGCCCTGCAGAAGGAACCACAGGCGGGCGGTCTCCTCGATCTCTTCGGCGACGTCGGCCGCGGCCGACAGGTCGGCGGCGGCGGCGACGGAGCCGTGGTTGGCCAGCAGCAGCGCGTGGACGTCCCGGGCGGCCTCTTCGACGACCGGTTCCAGCCGGACGTCGCCGGGGGCGTGGAAGGGCAGGACGGGCAGCCGCCCGACCCGCATCGCGTAGTAGGCGGTCAGCGGCGGCAGTGCGTCCGCGGGGTCGATCCCGGCGTGGCAGGAGAGCGCGACGGCGTGCGTGCTGTGCAGGTGCACCACGGCTCCGCAGGACGGCCGCGCCCGGTAGACGGCCAGGTGCAGGAACGCCTCCTTGGACGGCGGCGGCCCGCTCACGTGCCGCCGGTCGTCGGGATCGACGAGGGCGAGCGCGTCCGGGGCGAGGGCGTCCAGCGATCCCCCCGTCGGAGTGATCAGGACGCCGGCGGACGTGCGCACGCTCAGGTTCCCGGTACGGCCGTGGGTGAGGCGGCGCGCGTGGAGGGAGGCGCCGAGCGCGACGATCTGCGCGGCGGCCTCGGCGACGCCGATCACCGGTGGCCTCCGATCGCCCGCACCAGGAGGTCTTCCCGCCCGAAGTTGCCGGACTTGAGGAGCAGCGCCAGTTCGGGACCGCCGGTCGACCGGCACCAGGGAACTCCCCGGTCTTCCTCCTCGGCCACCACGACGGACCTCACGCCCAGCCGGTCGAGGACGGCTCCGGAGGTCTCGCCTCCCGCCACGACGATCCGGCGGTACCCGAGCCCGACGGCGTGTTCGGCCGCGCGGGCCAAGACGTCCTCCAGGATCGCTCCCGCGGCCGGACCCAGCGGGGAGTCCGCGCGCTCGGCGGCGTCGGCCGAGGAGTAGACCATGACCGGTCCGCCACCGGCGTGGGCGTCCAGCCACGCGCGGGCACCGGCGATCAGCCCGTCCCGGTCCGGTGTCCGCGCCGGGTCCACCCGGTAGGACGGCATGGCCGCCCGCGCGGCCTCCACCTGCGCCAACGTGGTCTGGGAGCAACTGCCCGCCAGGACGATCCCCGGACCGGTGGGCAGTGCTGCCGTGTCGTCCGTCCCGTCCGTGTCCGTTTTGTCCCGGGAGACCGCCGCGATCGCGCCCGCGAGCCCGGCGGCGCCGGTGACGACGGGCAGGTGGGCGCTGCCGGCGGCGAGGACGGCGAGGTCGCCGTCGCTCACGGCGTCGGCCACGGCGTAACGGACGCCCTGCCGGCGCAGCGCGTCCAGCGCGTCCCGCACGGCGGCCGCCCCGTCGCGGACGGTCGCGTGGGGGAGCAGGCCGACGGGGTGCGGCGTCTGCCTGCCCAGGACGCGCACCAGGTCCGGATCGGTCATCGGGGTGAGGGGATGGTCCTTCATCGACGACTCGGACAGGAGCCTGTCCCGCACGAACAGATGCCCCTGGTAGACGGTCCGCCCGTGCTCGGGCGCGGCCGGGCACACCACGGTCAGCGGGACGCCGGCGTCGTCCAGGATCGCGTCGGCGACCGGGCCGATGTTGCCCTCGTCGGTCGAGTCGAACGTGGAGCAGTACTTGAAGTAGAGCCGCGCGGCGCCGAGTTCCGCCAGCCGGCGGCGGGCGTCCAGCGTGCGGGCGACCGCCTCGCCGACGGGCGCGGTCCGGGTCTTCAACGCGACGACGATCGCCTCGCACGACGGCGGCACGGTGCCCGGTACCGGCGGGCCGAAGGACAGCACCGTCCGCAGACCCGCCCGGCGCAGCGCGGCCGCCACGTCGGTGCCGCCGGTGTAGTCGTCGGCGACGCAGCCCAGCGCCACACGTCCGGACGCCTCGGCGCGTTCGGGTACCCGGCTCACCGTGTCCCCGCCGGGACGGGGGCGGCGTCGAGGAGCCGCCGCCGCAGCAGGCGCGCGGCCATCAGCGGCGGGCTGAGCACGTCGCGGCCCAGCCGCTCCGCCAGCGCGCCGTGCGCGGGGGTGAGGGAGTACTGGCCGAGCAGGAACAGCGTGCCCTCGCCGACGTGCGGCCGGGCCGCCCGGACGAGCGCGTCGGCGAGCGCCTCGCGGTCGCCAGCCGACGCCGCCGCGGCCGCGCCGTCCGCAAGCACCCCGGTCACCCGCGTCGGCGAAGCGCCCAAGGCGGCCTCCAACCGGGCGACCGAGTCCGCCACCGCCGAGGGCAGCGACCCGATGACCACGGCGCGGCCGGGGGCGCGGTGGACGATCTCGTCGAACATCGCCTGGTCGGACCCCAGCACCGGCAGCGTGTGCAGCCGCCGCGCCAGGCCCGCGACCGGGCCGTACATCGAGCACGACAGCAGCACGGCGTCGGCGCCGCCCCGGACGGCGTGGTCGATGAGGGCGAGCATGCGGCGGCGCAGCGCCGGGGTCGTCCCGCCGGCGGAGTCGGCCTCCGACACCAGCCGGTCGTCCAGCAGGTGCCAGGGCCGGGCCTCGGGGAAGCCCTCGCGCAGCCCCTGCGCGGCGGGCGCCATGGACGCCGCCGCGGCGTTGATGATCGCGACCAGCGGGGACGCGGACATCACGGCCGGTCCTCCGTTCTCTCGGGCGGTTCGAGGCCCCTGCGGGGCGTTCGTGCCGGTCACGGCCGCGCGACGGCCGCGGCGACCGCCTCGGCGAACCGGCGCGTGCCCGCCGTCCCGCCCATGTCGGGGGTCGCGGTCCCGGACCGCACCGTGTCCGCGAGCCCGCGCCGGATGAGGTCCGCGGCCGTGTTCAGCGCGTCGTCGCCGCGGCGGGCGGCGAGCCAGTCCAGCAGCATCGCGGCGGACAGGATCATGGCCGTGGGGTTGGCGACGTCCCGGCCCGCGATGTCGGGCGCGGACCCGTGCGCGGCCTGCGCCATGGCGCGCTCGGCGGAGGCGTTGATCGACGGGGCGCTGCCGAGCGAACCGGCGATCTCCCCCGCGAGGTCGGAGAGGATGTCGCCGAACATGTTCTCGGTGACGACGACGTCGAACTCGTCCGCCCGGCGCACCAGGTGCACCGTCATGGCGTCGATGTGGAAGTCGTCCACGGTCACGTCCGGGTAGTCCGCCGCGACCTCCAGGCACACGTCCCGGAACATGCCGGTCGTCATCCTCAGCACGTTGGCCTTGTGCACGATGGTGACCCGGCGGCGCCGACGTTGCGCCAGCTCGAACGCCTCCCGGGCGATGCGCTCGACCGCCGGGCGGGTGATGATCCCCATCGCGATCGCCACGTCGGGCGAGGGCATGAACTCGCCCGTCCCCTTGTAGGTGCTGCGGTCGGCGTAGAACCCCTGGGTGTTCTCCCGCACGATGACCAGGTCGGTCCCGGGCACGATGGCGTCCGCGCCCTCGAAGGCGGTGGCCGGGCGGATGTTGGCGAACAGGTCGAAATGCTTGCGGATGGTCCCGCTGGGGTTCAGCCGCGACCGGTGGGGCTCGGGGTAGGCGGCGCTGTCGTGCGGGCCGAGCAGCCAGGCGTCCAGCCCGTCGAGCGCCTTGAGGGTGGTGTCCGGGACGGCGCTGCCGTGGGCGTCGATCGCCGCGCGGCCCAGCGGGAGCTCCTCCCAGCCGACGGGCGGGGAGCCCGCCGCGGCGACCGCCGCGTCGACGGCCAGCACGGCGGCGGGCACGATCTCGGGGCCGATGCCGTCGCCGTGCAGGACGCCCAGCCGGTACGGGCGGGGGGACACGTTACTGGTCACAGCGTTCCTCGATTTCCGTGTGTGCGGGGTGCGGTGGTCGGTGGCGGGGTCAGGAAGTGGTGGTCAGGGCCTCGACGTCGGCCGGTACGGCGTCGTCGGCCGGGTACAGCAGGCAGACGTCCGGGGCGGCGGCGAGCGCGAGCTCGCCGGTCAGGCCGG
The DNA here is from genome assembly GCF_003947565.1 of Actinomadura sp. WAC 06369. NCBI lineage: Bacteria > Bacillati > Actinomycetota > Actinomycetes > Streptosporangiales > Thermomonosporaceae > Actinomadura > Actinomadura sp. WAC 06369. Next base: position 54,067 of record NZ_QHJN01000018.1, read on the forward strand.
GCCGTCCGGTGGAGACCTGGACGAGCCGGTCGCCGATGCGCACCTCGTACTCGTGCCGCGAGCCGACGTAGGAGGCGGTGACGACCTCGCCCCGCAGGACGTTGGCGTCCGCGTCGGCCGCGCGGCCGCCCGCCAGCACCTTCAGGCGCTCGGGGCGGACGGCGACGGTGACGGCGGATCCGGCCGGCAGGTCGGCGGACCGGGTGCGGACCGTCTGGCCGTTGCAGTCCAGGACGACTTCGGCGCCGTCGCCCGTGACGGCGCTCAGCCGCCCGGGGAGGAAGTTGCAGCGGCCGACGAAGGACGCGACGCCGACCGTCGCGGGCTCCTGGTAGATCTCGTGCGGGGGGCCGACCTGGACCAGGTGCCCTTCGGACATGACGGCGATGCGGTCGCTGAGCGCCAGCGCCTCTTCCTGGTCGTGCGTGACGTAGACGGTCGTGATTCCCAGTTCCTCCTGCAAGCGCTTGAGCCAGGCGCGCGCCTGCTCCCGGAGCTGGGCGTCGAGGTTGGACAGCGGCTCGTCCAGGAGGAGGACGTCGGGGGAGTAGACCAGCGCGCGGGCCAGCGCGACGCGCTGTTGCTGGCCGCCGGACATCTGGTGGGGGTAGCGGTCCCGCAGGTCCTTCAGGCCGACCTTCTCCAGGGCGTCGTCGATGAGGGTGGCTTGCGCATTTTTGTCGACCTTGCGAATCTTCAGGGGCATCGCGAGGTTCTGCGCGACCGTCATGTGCGGCCACAGCGCGTAGGTCTGGAACACCATCCCCAGGTCGCGGCCCTCGGGCGGGACGAACGTCTTGGCGGCGGTGTCGACGAAGACCTTCTCGCCGACGGTGATGCCGCCCTCGGTGGGACGTTCCAGGCCCGCGATGCACGACAGCGTGGTCGACTTTCCGCAGCCGCTGGGGCCGAGGAGGGTGAAGAACTCGCCGTCCTCGATGGTGAAGTCGATGTCGTGCAGCACGGTGTTGCCAGCGAACCGCTTGGACAGTCCGGCGACTCTGACCTCAGGCATCTTTGCGTCCTCTCATGAGCAGGCCGGCGAGTCCGACGAAGACCGCGGTGATGGCGATCTGGAGGGTGGCGAGAGCGGCGACCGAGCCCGTGTTCCCCTGCACCCAGAGCTCGAGCATCGTGGTGCCGATGATGTTGGCGTCCGCGGAGCCCAGGAACACCGCCGGCGAGTACTCCTTGAGCAGGGTCACGAAGGTGAGGATCAGGGCGCCCGCGAAGGCCGGGCGGAGCAACCGCGCCAGGACGCGGGAGAACGCCCGCACCCAGTCGGCTCCGGAGACGCGCGCGGCGTCGTCCAGTTCCCGGCCGATCTGCATCAGGGACGGCGCGACCGAGCCGAAGCCGCTCGGCAGCGCCCGGATCCCGAACCCGATGATGATCGCCCAGAGCGTCCCCATGATCAGGTCGCCGGCGCCGAACGGGGCGAAGGCCAGCGCCCAGAACAGCCCGATGCCGACGATGATGCCCGGCATCGCCTGCGGCGCCAGCGCCAGGTACTCCACCGCCCGGGCGAACCGGAAGGACGACCTGCGCGCCACCATGACCGCCAGCATCGCCAGCGCGCTGACCAGCACCGCGCCGACCGCCGCGACGATGAGGCTGTTGCGGATCGACTGGACGTACACGGGGTACTCGAAGATCCGCTCGTAGTTGGCCGCGGTGACCGTCTTCAGCGGCGACTGGAGCGGGGTGAACACGTGGGTGAAGCTGCGGAACACCAGCCCGGCGATGGGGACGAGCGCGCCCAGCACCACGTAGACGGTGATGGCGGCGACGGCGACCCACTTCAGCCGGCCGAGGTCCAGCGGCCGGGGGCGCGTGGCCTTGCCCCGCACCGACACGAAGCGCTGCGCGTTGCGCAGCAGCTTGGCCTGGGCGGCGACCAGCACGACGGTCACCAGCAGGATCAGGGTGGAGGCCGCGCCGAGCACGCCGTAGTCCGGGTCGATCGACTGGAGCCCGTTGGTGTACAGGAACGTGGAGAAGACCTCGATGTGGACGGGCTCGCCGTACAGCAGCGGGATGCTGAGCGTCTCGATGGACATGCTGACGACGAGGATCGAGCTGTAGACGATCGGCGGCCGCAGCATCGGCAGGACGACCGACCACAGGATGCGCAGCGGCCCCGCCCCGCACACGCGGGCCGCGGCCTCCAGCGACGCGTCGTTCTGCCGCAGCGTGCCGGCGCAGAACGTGTAGACGATCGGGGCCAGCGCGACGGCCTCGGTCAGCGCCATCCCGGGGATGGAGTACAGGTTCCACGGGACGGTCCCGATCGTCTCCCTGACCTGGACGCTGACGAAGCCCGCGGGGCCGTACATGATGATCCAGCCGAAGCCGAGGATCAGCGAGGAGATGAAGAACGGCCACTGCATCAGCGCGGCGAAGAAGCGCCCGGCGGGCAGCGCCGTCCGCGTCACGACGATCGCCATGGGGACGGCGATCAGCAGTGCCAGGACACTCGTGAGACCGGCGAAGAGGAGCGTGTTCAGCACGACCCGTCCGAACCCGGCGTCGGTGAACAGGCGGGCGTAGTTGTCCAGGCTCAGCGCGCCGCCGGCCTCGTACAGCGGCCGGTCCAGGAACGACTGGTACAGCGTCGGCACGACCGGTGCCAGGACGAGCACCGCCAGCGCCAGCAGCACCGCGTACTGGAGGCACAGTTCCCGCGGCATGCCCAGGATCCGGCGGTACCGGGGGGCGCGTCCGCGTCGCGGTGGCGGTGGCGGTGGCGGGTCGGCCGCGACGGGCGGCTCGGTGAGAAGCGACATGGGGTGGTTTCCCTTCGCTGCGGGGCGGGAAGCAGCGGGCGAGTAGGGGCCTGACGGCCGGTTCAGCGGGCGAGCAGGCCGTTCCAGCGGCCGAGGAAGGCGTCGACCTCTCCTTCGGCCACCTCGGCGTACTCGGTGACGATCACGTTGCCGGCGCCGACCTCGCCGACGAGTTCCTGGTACGTGTGGCGTCCGCCGCCGGCCCGGACGCCGTCGCGGTAGGCGGTCAGCCCGCCTTCGGCGACCGCCCGCTGGCCCTCGTCGGACAGCAGGAAGTCGACGAACAGCTTGGCCGTCGCCTTGTGCGGCGCGCCGGCCGCGATGCCGATCCCGCGGGGGAGGACGACGGTGCCCTCGGACGGGAAGGCCAGCTTCAGCAGGCCGCCGCTCCGCTCCACGACCGGATAGGCGGGGGCCGCGTTGATGAAGAAGCCCGCGACGTACTCCCCGGAGGTGATCTTCTCCAGTTGGGTGCCGGACGACGTCTCCGGACGGGCCATCGGCAGCAGCGCACCGAGGTGCGCCCACGCGCCGGGTCTCGCCTTGGTGAAGGCGTGCGACACGGTGAACCCGAACGAGCCCTCGACGTCCCGCGCGGTGATCCTGTCGCGGTACTTGTCGGGGTCCTTGGCCGCCAGGTCGGCCAGCCGTCCGAGGCCGGTGAGGTCCTCCTCGAGCAGCGCGCCGTTGTAGACGATCGCCAGCGGATCGACCGACATGGCGTGGACGCCCGGCAGCAGCCTGCCGAATTCCGGCAGCTTCGAGACCTCGGGCGACTCGTACTCCAGCAGGGTGCCGTCCCGTCCGGCGAAGTCCGCCCACGCCTGGGCGGCGTTGGAGACCAGCAGGTCGGCGGGCGACCCGCCGGTGGCCTGCTCGCTCAGCACCCGCTGGAACACCTCGTCGCTGTCCAGGTTGCCGGCGGACACCTTCTTCACCCACGGGTACTTCCGCTTGAAGTCCCGCAGGACCGGCGTCCAGTTCTCCTGGTCGGTGTTGGAGTAGATGGTGAGGGTGCCGCCCTCCTTCTTGGACGCCTCGATGACCGACGAGTATTCGGCCGGGTAGTACGACGGCGGCCGGCCGGTGGCGACGGGTTGGAGGGGGACCGTCTCGTTTCCTCCGCAGGCCGCCAGCAGCGCGGCGGCCGCGCCGGCGGCGAGCAGCCCCAGGATGCGGTGTCGCCGTGGCCGGACCGTCCGCGCACGGTCCGGCGAAGTCATAACGGGCATGGGCAGTCCCTCCTCGGCCGACCGGGGGTCGGCGTCTGTGACGACGCTCACTGTGCTTCGTTATAACCTATGACGTCAACCCTTCAGCGGGATTCTTTTCTCGGCAGGCAAGGCCGCACAGCCTTCACAAACGTGTATCTGCAGCCTTGTTAGGCCCTTGTGGGCTGCTGTTCGGCGCCGTGTGGGGAGGGCGATGTAGGTTATAGTCTGTTCGGACCAAGGGACGGTGATGCGGGTGAGCGAACCGGCGGAGCTCTACACGACCAAGGCGGAGTACGCCTACATGCGGCTGCGCGAGCGGATCCTGTCGGGCGAGCTGCCGCCCGGCACGGTGATCCCGCAGGCACGGCTCGCGCGGGAGATCGGCATCAGCACCACGCCGCTGCGCGAGGCGCTGCGGCGCCTGAAGAGCGAGAACCTGGTCGACCTCGACGCCCACCGCGACGCCCGGGTCAAGCCGCTGCGGGCCGAGGAGGCGCGGGACCTGCTGGAGCTGCGCCGCTCGCTCGATCCGCTGGCCGCCGCGCTGGCCGCGGACCGCCGCACGAAGGAGGACATCGGCCTCCTGCGCAGCTCGATCGAGGGCTTGCAGCCCCTCCCCGGCGACCCCGCCGTCGAGCAACTGGTCGCCCACCGCCGCTTCCACGCCGCGATCTACCGGGCGTCCCACAACGAACTGCTCATCGAGACGTTGGACGGCCTGTGGGACAAGGCCGACCGCTACCGGCGGCTCGCCCTCGAAGTCGACCGCGGCCAGGCCGAGCGGGACAAGAAAGCAGCCGAGCACCAGGCGCTCCTCGACTGCATCCTCGCCGGGGACGCCGACGGTGCCGCCGCGGTGATGCGCGAGCACATCGACACCAGCCTCGGCGCCAAGGCGGCCTGGAGGCTGCGCAAACCCGCGGGCGAGGCCCCGGAACCGCTTCGCGACGCCTGAGCCGTCCACCCCGGATGACTTCGCGCACTTCCTCCCGGCACGCGCGGTTCGCGGTCCTCCTGCTCCATTCGGTCGTCACGCAGTTGCTCACGTTCGTCCTGCGTCCGACCATGACCTACCGCGCCATGGAGCTCGGCGTCCCGGACGCCGCGCTCGGCATCGTGGCCGCGAGCTTCGCCTTCGCGCCCCTCGTCCTCGCCATCCCCGCCGGACGACTGGTCGACGGGGTCGGCGAACGCCGCGTCATGGTCGGCGGCGCGCTGCTGCTCACCTCCTCGTGCGCCGTGTTCATCGCGGTCGGCGGTTCCGCGGGCGGCCTGTTCGCCGCCGGGATGCTCCTGGGAGCGGGCCACTTGTGCAGCGTCCTCGGGCAGCAGGCGATGGTCGCGGACACCGCGCCCCGCGGATCCCACGACACCGCGTTCGGGCACTACACGTTCGCCGCCTCGCTCGGGCAGGCGATCGGCCCCGGCTTCATCGTCGTCTTCGGCGGGCACCGGGCCGTCCCCGACACCGGCGCGATCTTCCGCTGGTCCACGGCAGTCGCCGCCGTCCTCATCGTCCTGAGCCTGGCGCTGCCCGGACGGCCTCCCGCGCGCACCACGTCCTGCGAGACCGCGGCCGGCATCGGCTCGCTGCTCCGGCTGCCCGGCCTCGTCCACGCGCTCACCACGAGTTGCATCGTCCTGGCGGCCGTCGACATCACCCTGGCCTACCTCCCGGCGCTCGGTGCCGAACGCGGCCTGTCGTCCGGATCCGTCGGCGCGCTGCTCGCCCTGCGCGGCCTCGCCTCCATGGCATCGCGGCTGTTCCTCGGCCGGCTCACCCGCCTCCTCGGCCGGCGGCGCCTCCTGGTCGCGAGCACCCTCGGCGCCGCCGTCGCCATGGCCGCCCTGCCGCTCCCCGTCCCCTTCTGGCTCCTGGCGGTCCTGCTCGCCGTCGCCGGGGCGGGACTGGGCGTCGGGCAGCCCGTGACCATGTCCTGGCTCGCGGAGTCCGCGCCCCTGGGGCTGCGCGGCCGCGCCATGTCGCTGCGCCTGGTCGGCAACCGCACCGGGCAAATCATCGTCCCCGGAGCGGCCGGCCTGCTCGCGGCCGGTCTCGGGGCGGGCGGCGTCCTGTGCGCCGCCGCCGCGGGCCTCGGCTGGGCCGGTCTCCTGGCCCGCCGCCTCCCCACAGGCCCCCCGACCCCCTAGAACAAAGGAGTACCCATGCACATCGTCACCGCCGACCTCTACGACGAGCACGGCGACGCGCTCCAGTCCTGCTCGCTCCAGTTCCGCCAGTACGGGCGCCGCCAGGCGTTCCACGGGCTCGTCGCGACCGTCCGCTGCCACGAGGACAACGTCCTGCTGAAGAACGCCTTGAGCGAGCCTGGCGATGAAAGGGTCCTGGTCGTCGACGGCCAGGGCTCCCTCGACGCGGCGCTCATGGGCGACCAGATCGCCCGGCTCGCCGCGCGCAACGGCTGGGCGGGCGTGATCATCAACGGCGCCGTCCGCGACACCGCCGTCCTCGCGACCATCGCCGTCGGCGTCAAGGCGCTCGGCTCCAACCCCCGCAAGAGCCGGAAGAAGGGCATGGGCGAACGGGACGTCCCCGTCACGTTCGGCGGCGCCGTCTTCCGCCCCGGCGACGAGGTCTTCAGCGACGAAGACGGCATCCTCGTCGCGCAGGCGTGACGGGGGACGCCCGGTCCCCGGCAAGCCCGCGCGCGGCGGCCCCGGCCTCAGACGAGGCGAGGCGGCATCAGCGCAGTTTCGTTGCCGCCCTGCGCCCGGCCGCCCGCAGGTGGGCCCGGTGAACGGCGGTGCGCCGCACCTCCGGGTAGTCGATGCCGATCGCGGAGCCGTCCAAGATGCCGAGGAGGGCGTCCACCACGTGCCCGACCAGGGCGTTCCCCGAACCGTGCGCGATGAGCGCGTCCCGCGACGTGACCGCCCCCGCGAAAGCGATGACCGCCCACAGCAGCCGGACGCGGGCAACCTCGCCACGGCCCTCGTTTTCGACGGCCGACCGGTCGCGTACGTCGCCGCAGGTGGAGGAGCGGGTGGGGGCCGCCCGCCATGAGCTGCGGGCCGGGCCCGACTAAATCGCCGCCACTGGCGTGCCGGCCCGGGTCACCCGCATCTTGCGCCGCCACATCCCCGTCTTGGTCGCCTGCGACCCGCTCACCGGACGGCAGATCCGCGCCACCCCCATGAGCACCCGCCGCTACGAGCACCCCGAACCGGGCGCGATGATCCACCTGCGCGTCAAGAAACTCGGCCGCATCCCCGACGGCGGCGGCCGGCGGATCGACGGCCGCAGCGAGACCGTGCGCGGATTCACGGTCGCGAAACTCCGGCGCTTCAACACCCGCCAGGGGTGAGCATTTTTGTCCTCTACGGAAAGCATCGCCGTTGAGATCGCCATCTTAATCGCCCCAACGGGCCGATTTCTTGCTGCGTGCCTGTCGCGAAGCCGTGGCCAGTTAGACCCTTTCTCGCGGGGTGATATTGGCAAGTTTCTCGTAACAGGTGATGGCCGCGGCGAGGGCAAGGCAAGGGTGGTCAGCGTCCCGCCGCTGCAGCTCGAACGTCGGGATCAACCGAAACGATCGTCCACAACTCTCACGGCGCCAATCGGATCGCAAGATTCGACGCCAGAACCGAGCCCCCTCCGGCAACTCGCCTCATCTCCCACCTGGGACGCGCTCTTGGGCGTCTCGGCGGGGAGGGGCCATTAGAGAACTTCCTTCTCATTTCTTGGCCGGCATTCGACCGGCCGATTCTCTCGCTTCCCTCGCCCCCGGGCCTCCATCAGAGATCGTTGCGGTGGCTGCCGGGCAGTTGGACCCCGGCGGTCACCGGCAGGTGGTCGGAGGCGCCGGGGTCGGTCGTGACCACTGCGGCCGTCCGGGTGACCACCGATGAGGACGTGAGCACGTAGTCGATCCGGGCTGTGGGGTTCTCGCTGTTGTAGGTGTGCCCGGCGCCCACGCCGCGCTCGACCCAGGAGTCGGCCATCTCGTCGGTGAGGGCGCGGATCTCGGCCGACTCGGGGGTCGCGTTGAGGTCGCCCAGCAGCACGAACGAGTGCTCGGGGTTGCCGATCAGTTCCTCGATCGCGGTGACTTGCGCGAGCCGTTCGGCCGCGTTGTTGTGCTGGAGATGGGTGTTGTAGACGGTCAGCGGGACGCCCCGCACCCGGATGCGGGCTCGCAGTAGGCCGCGCTGCTCACCGTCGTCGAACCGGGGGAGCAGGGTGTTGTCCCAGTCGAGGATCGGGCTCTGGGTCAGGATCGCCGTCCCGTACTGGCGGCGCGGTTCGCCGGGCCGCGCCGGGTCGCGGTCGAGGTTGGCCCCGTACACCACGTGCATGCGGAGTCGGCGCGCCAGCCAGGACGCCTGGTCGACGAAGTCGCTGCGCTGCGACCAGTGCCGGTCGACCTCCTGGAGCCCGACGACCTGGGAGTCGGCCCCCTGGATGACCCGGGCGATGCGTTCCAGGTCGAGTTTCCCGTCAGTGCCCTGCCCGTGATGGATGTTGAAGGTCATCACGGTCAAGGCCCTTGGCTTGGGCCGGGCGGCGGCCGGCGCGGTGAACTGACCCACGATCACCACCGTAAACAACATCGTCACCAGAAAACGGCTTGCGCGCATCAACGCCTCCTCGATCATCGACCGCGCGCAAGCGTGCTCCAGCCTCATGAAAACCAGGCGAACGGCAAGGAGACCGTTCCCGTCCGGACGACGGCGCCTCGCCGCCTACTCGAACCGCGAGCAGGCCGACGTGAACCAGATCGGTGGATGCCCTCGGCGTATCCAGCCTCTGGTCGTGGAACGGTTCGGCGGTGATTGCCGACGAGATGCAGCAGCGGTCTGCCTCCGTCAGATGAGTTCCGGTCATGGGAGTGGTCTGAGTTCCGAAACGGCTGAGGAGGGTGGTGTCCAAGTGGACTTGTACTGCGTCATGCCGGTGAGCGACCGGACCGAGGCACTGGAGTGGTTCGAGGTGTTCTTCGGGCGCGCCGCGGACGAGGTCATCGGCGATGAGTACCTGTGGCGCGTCGGTGAGAACGCGTGGATCGTCGTCGACGAGCGGGCCGAGCGGGTAGGCGGTGCCGTGATCACGTTGGGTGTGACCGACCTCGACGACATCCTGGCCCGCCTCGCCGCGCACGGCATCGGGCACGAACCGGTGGAGACCTACGGCAACGGCGTGCGCCACGTCGTCGTGCTGGACCCCGACGGGAACAGTCTGTCGCTCGCCGAGGCCCCCGCCCAGTAGGCCACTGATCGGGGATGTGGGACGGCCCGCCAAGCGTCGCCCGACTGTCACTCGCGCGCGGGCACGCCGTCGATCCGAGGCGCTCAGCGCTGAAGGTTCGATCACCGGGCTCAGTGCCAGATAATCGTCTGCCATCACGTAAATGAAAGTGAGGGCGATGAGCGAGTGGAATCCGTGGACGGTCAAGCCTGACGCCGAGCGGGACCGGTGGCAGTTCACCCCACTGCAGGGCGTCGGGCCCCTCGCCTTCGGGATGAGCAAGGACGAGACGGCGGCCGCGCTCGGCGTCCGCCTGGACGACCTCAGTGGGTGGGACCGCGTTGGCTACCACGTCGAGAAGATCGGCGTAAAACTGCACTTCGACGTAGACTCGCGGCTGGCGACCGTCGCCAGCGATATGCGGACCGGTCCTCAGGTAACGCTGGACGGCGTCGATTTGGTGGCGCGGGTGCCGTCGGTCATGGAGCGGTGGGTCGAGGACTACGTCACCGCCAAGGGCTTGCCTTTCTACTATGGTGGCAACTATTCCCCCGGGTCGCCCGACCTCGGGTTCTACCTACTGGTCCAGCGGGCCGGAGACCACCTCCTCACCCGCCCTCTCATGTTCAACGAGGTGGTTGCCGACAACAGTGAACTGATTCCCCGCATCGAATGGTCAATTGTCTAAAGACCGTGTCCTGCGCGGTGGGATTGATAAGGCACTTGTAGCAGGTAGGGGAAGCGAGATCGAGAAGGGCCAGGTAGCTGCGGGCGTTGCGTTCGTAGCGCGGGGACAGGATCCAGTAGCCGGTCAGCCAGGAGATGGCGCGCGCAATTCAGCTGACGGGTGGTAGTTCCCGGTTGCTAGAGCGGGGTGCCCCGTCGCGCTCGTCTCTTTGGGCGAGGCGCTGGAGTTGCCCTTCGTGCACGGCGCTCACCCACTCCCAGCCGGGCTTGGCCGATGGACCGACCCGTGGGTCGGCGGGGTCTTGGCCGTTCCGCAACGCGAGTACGTACGCCCGATCCCGGTCGATCCGTTCCTGTACCTGGTCGGCTCCGCCGACGGAACCGTGGCCCGGGACGACGACATCGACGTCGCCCGCCACGCCCTCCAGCAGCCGCAGCGCGGTGAGGTGGTCCTCGATCGGGTTCGCGGTAGCGCTCAGATTGAGCATCGGAACCAGGACATCAGAAAGCATGTCGCCGGCGACGAGAACCCCACGTTCCTCGATCAACAGCGCCGCGTGGCCCGGGGCATGCGCTTGATGCTCAATGATCCGGACTTGAGGGCCCTCCCAAGGAATGTACGTGGTTTCGGCGGGCAGGCCGGTGATGAGGCCGAGTAGTTCCAGCGGTACCTGACCGGCGATTTCCGTTTCGAGTAGGTGATCGGCGATGCGGGCCTTCGCGCCCGAGTCCGACAGTTCCGCTGCGATAGTTGCTGCGCAGCGCGCCGTGCCGTAACGGGGAGCTGCGCCGAGGCGGGTGTGCCAGAGCAGGTGATCCCAATCCGGATGGGTGGAAAATCCTGCCACAACGGACTCGCCCAACTCGCGAAGGTCGTTCGCCAGGCAGTCGATCTCGGAGCCGGTCACCCCGGGGTCGATGAGCAAAACACCGGACCGACCCTGCACCACAACGGCGTTGCTCTGCACGAACTCGCTCTCGTGGACCAGCACACCCTCCGCGACCTGCCTCAGCACGAGCAGCCGCCGTCCGGCCCGACGGTGCGGCCGCCAGGCGAGACGCTCATCGAACGCGAAACGCTGCGCATCAAAAGACCTCCTTGGTCACGGGTACGACACTAAGACCACCGGACACCGCAGAACTCATCGCGACCCCACGGGAAAGACCCGGAACCACATCCAGCCGGATACCGACAAGACCGGTACCCGAGAGCGCCGACGTCCCGAGCAGGCCCAGGGGCGGTGAAGTCGATGTCCTTCAGCATTGGGTCGGGGACGAGTGCCTCGATCGACGTCACTCACGTGGGCCCTTCCCAGGCCGTCGCCCTTTCGGACTTACTGAATCTGCCTTTCCTGCTGGGGCGCCGAATCCGGCTGGTTGGCGAGGTGCTCTCGGCGGTCTTGAGAGTCCTGTGGACGACGCCCGCCCGAGACCTTCACGCCGGCTGCGATGGTGCGGATGGACTCGCCGCGCCCGCGGCGGGCGAGGATGGCGGCGCGTTCGTCGGCGTCCACTCCGGGTTGACGTCCGCCGACCAGGGCCACGGGCGCGGGCGGGCCGCCGTCAGGCTGGGACCGGGCCACCCCGATCATCGGTGCCGACGGTCGCGGCGGCGTCTCCGCAGTGCTGCAAGTACGTGTGCGTGGCACCGGCCGATCAGCCAACCCCGCCTGCGCACCGAACCGCGACTTACGGGTTGGAGCCGATCGTGGTCGGCTGCGACGAGGCGACGCCGTCCACACGATGCGCGGTCTCTGGGTGTTTGCTGTGAAAAGAGCCGGTGCGGCGTGGGTGGATGGGCGGTGTGCCTCCCGGTAGTCGGGTGTCGCGGGCCGGGCTCACATGGTTCTCCCAGGAGTACTCAGAAACCGGCCATATCGCCCAATCATGATCTGGCCCATGACAGGGATCGAGATACAGGGGCTGACCAAGCGCTACGGGGCCGACACCGTGGTGGACGACGTGTCGTTCACCGTCGAGCCCGGACAGGTGACCGGTTTCCTCGGGCCGAACGGCGCCGGCAAGTCGACGACGATGAGGATGATCATGGGTCTGGCCGCTCCCACCCGGGGGTCGGTCACCATCGGCGGGCGCCGCTACCGCGACCTGCCCGTGCCGCTGACCGAGGTGGGGGCGCTGCTGGACGCGGGGGCCGTCCACGGTGGCCGGAAGGCGTACGACCACCTGCTGGCGCTGGCCGCCGGCAACGGCCTTCCCCGGCGCCGGGTGGACGAGGCGCTGGCCAGTACCGGGATCGAGAGTGCGGCCGGGAAGCGGGCCGGGGGCTTCTCGCTCGGCATGCGGCAGCGGCTCGGCATCGCGGCGGCGCTGCTCGGCGACCCGCGGGTGTTGATCTTCGACGAGCCGGTGAACGGGCTCGACCCCGAGGGGATCCGCTGGGTCCGGGACTTCATGCGTTCGCTCGCCCGCGAGGGAAGGGCGGTGCTGGTGTCCAGCCACCTCATGAGCGAGATGGCGCAGACCGCCGACCACCTGGTCGTCATCGGTCGCGGCCGGCTCATCGCCGACACCGGCATGAGCGCGTTCCTGCGTGCCAACGGGGAGGGCACCGTGCTCGTCCGCACGCCCGAACCGGGTTCCTTCGCGGTCCAGTTGACCGCGGCCGGCGCCACAGTGCGGGAAGGGCCGGAAGCCTCGCTGGTCGTGTCCGGCATGACCGGTGAAGAGATCGGCAGGCTCGCCGCCTACCACGGCGTCGTGCTCGGCGAGCTCGCGCCGCAGCGGCCCTCGCTGGAGGACGCCTTCATGGAACTGACCAAGGACAGCATCGAGTACCAGGGAGCATCGGCATGAGCTCGCCCGCGACGACGACCGTCGGCACGCCCGCCACCGGGCACAGGGTGGGCTTCACCCACTCCCTGCGCGCCGAGTGGATCAAGCTGCGCAGCCTCCGCTCCACCTGGTACACGCTGGCCTTCCTCTTCCTGGTCGGGCTCGGCATCACCTTCCTCGCCATGAACTCCGCGGGTGAGGGGTACTCGGCGCTGACGGCCGAGGAAAAGCGGTCGTGGGATCCGGTCGGCCTCAGCCTGAGGTCGTTCATCGTCGCCCAACTGATCGTCAGCGTGCTGGGCATCCTGGTCGTCACCTCCGAGTTCGCGACCGGCCTGATGCGGACGTCGCTGGCCGCCGCGCCCCGCAGGCACCGGCTGCTGGCCGCCAAGACGGTGGTGGCCGCCGCGCTGGCGTGGGCGGCGGGCCAGTTGCTGATGCTCGCCTCGCTCCTCCTCGGCCAGTCCCTTCTGGCGGCGCAGGACGTGCCGTACGCGAAGCTCGGCGATCCGGGTGTGCTCTCCGCGGTGGCTGGCGGCGGGCTCTATCTCGCGGCGATCGCGCTGCTCGCGGTCGGCCTCGGCACGATCATGCGGGCCACGGCGGGAGCACTGGCCAGCGTGGTGGGGGTCGTGCTGCTGGTGCCGGCCCTCGCGGAAATGTTCCCCTCCTGGCTTCAGAGCCTCTTCGACTTCTGGCCGACCCTGGGCGGAGCCGCGGTGCTCGCCGGCGCCCCGGATCCCGAGTACCCGCACCCCTGGCTGAACCTGTTCGGGATGTGCCTCGGGGTGGCCGCCGTCCTGGCCGTCGCGTTCGCCGTTTTCCGGCGCCGGGACGTGTGACGATTTACGAGGGTTCGGGTGCCAAGCGTCCATGTTTTGGCTGACATGGGAGGGGCGGGGCGATGACATCCAGGGGCGGTGACGAGCGGCTGCTGGTAGTAGATGACGAGGACACCGTCCGTGAGCTGCTCTCAGCGACGCTGCGTTTCGCGGGTTTCCAGGTGACCTCCGCGGCGGACGCCGCCGAGGCGGTCGCCGCGGCCACCGCGGAGCCTCCCGATCTGGTGCTGCTCGACGTCATGCTGCCGGACATGGACGGCTTCGAGGTGGTCCGGCGGCTGCGCGAACTGAGCCTCCCGGGCCGGGTCGGGCCGGTCCCGGTCCTGTTCCTCACCGCGCGTGATCAGCAGGCCCACAAGGTCACCGGGCTGTCCCTGGGGGCCGACGACTACGTGACCAAACCGTTCGACCTGGAGGAACTGATCGCCAGGATCCGCGCGATCCTCCGCCGCACCACCGGTCACCAGGCGGACGTCCTGCGGGTGGGCGAGCTCGAGCTGGACGTGGTGGGGCACCAGGTGACGCGGGCGGGGCGGCCCGTCCGCGTCTCTCCCACCGAGCTGCGGCTGTTGCGCTTCCTGATGGAGAACGCCGGGCGCGTGGTGTCCAAGGCGCAGATCCTCGATCGGGTGTGGCACTACGACTTCGGCGGCGACGCCAGCATCGTCGACACCTACATCTCGTATCTGCGGCGCAAGGTCGACACCGGGGAACCCAAGCTCATCCATACCGTCCACGGCGTGGGCTACGTGCTCCGCGAGTCCCGGAGGTGAGGGATGTGCTCAGCCGGTTCTCGCTGCGGGCCAGGCTGCTGCTGCTCACCGCGTGCCTGCTGCTGGCCGGGCTGACCCTCGTCAGCGCGGTCGTCTCCGACCACCTGGAGCGCTACCAGCTCGGCCGGATCGACGGCCAACTGCGCTCGCTGACCGCGATCATCGCCCGCCTGCCGTCCACCGGTCCGTCCCCGGCCGGAAACCTCCGCGACCGCAGCGACCTCCTCGACCCCGCGCTCGACCTGGTCGGCGCCCCCTACCTGGTGTACCTGGACCCGAACGGCGCGGTGGTGGGGGGCGCCCGCTCCACCAGGCTGGGCACCGCCGCCCTGCCGCCACCCGGCGAGCTGCGCGCGATCCCCACCAACGGAACGGCCGTGACCCTGCGGGCCGCCGACGGCTCGGGGCGCTGGCGCGCCGTCGCCCGCCCGACCGCCGGATGGGACGGGACGGTGATCGCCTCCGCGCCCCTCACGGAGGCCGACGCCACCATCGCCAGGCTCCGGACCAGCAGCCTGATCAGCGGTGCGGCGCTGCTCGTCCTGCTGACGGCGGTCGGCTGGTTCGCCCTCGGCCGGGGCCTGCGCCCGCTGCGCCGGATCGAGCACACGGCCGCCGCGATCGCCGGTGGCGACCTCACCCGGCGCGTGCCCGGGATCGCCCCGCCGAGCACGGAGATCGGGCACCTCGCGGCGTCCCTCAACACCATGCTCGGCCAGCTCGAACAGGCCTTCGCCGACCGGGCCGCCTACGAGGCCCGGATGCGCGCCTTCGTCTCGGACGTCAGTCACGAGCTGCGCACCCCGCTCTTCGTCATCAAGGGCTCGACCGACCTCTACCGGATGGGCGGGCTGCCCGGCCGCGCCGACGTCGACGAGGCGATGCGGCGCATCGACCGCGAGGCCGCGAGGCTCACCGCCCTCACCGAGGACCTGCTGCTTCTGGCCAGGCTGGACGAGGCGCCGGAAGGGCAGCTCGACCGTGCCCCGATGGACCTGCGCACCCTGGCCAACGACGCCCGGCACGACCTTCGCGCCCTGGACCCGTCCCGTCCGGTCGACCTCACCGGGCCGGGCGGCACCGGGACGCCCGGCCCGGCCCCCGTCCACGCCGACGAGTCCCGGCTACGGCAGGTCGTCACCAACCTCGTCGGCAACGCCGCCGCCCACACCCCGCCGGGCACCCCCGTCCGTATCGGGGTCGGCACGGCGAACGGTCAAGCCGTGTTGGAGGTCGCCGACGAGGGCCCGGGAATGACGTCCGAGCAGGCTGATCGAGTCTTCGACCGCTTCTACCGTACCGACCGCTCCCGAACCCACGCGGACGGCGCCAACGCCGGACTCGGCCTGCCCATCGCCCGCTCCCTGGCCCGAGCCCACGGCGGCGATGTCGAACTGGAGACCACCCTGGGCGAAGGTGCCCGCTTCCGCCTGACACTGCCACTCCTGGACGCTCAGCAGGCGTAGCCTGCCACCAGGTCGCCCGGTGCACCGTCGAGCGGTGGTCGGCGCACCGACGGTGCGGCGCCGCCTTGTCGGTACAGGCCGGTCTCAGGTTCTCCGTCACTGATTCTTCGACGTAGTGATTCTGTCAATCCTCGCATCGTGGTCGGCATGGGATTACGCGGAGAGCAACTCAAACACCACTCCGCTGGATGTGACCCGCATGAGGTTGAGCCGCTGGTCGTGGTGTCAGCGCGGGGCTCGCTGGTCGTAGTCGCGCTGACGCGCTTGGATTTCGGAGGCGTTCGCGACGGTCCAGTCGTAGAGGTGGGCGAACGGCTCGCGCAGGGATTCGCCGAGGGAGGTCAGCGAGTATTCGACACCCACCGGCGAGGTCGGCAGCACGCGGCGTTCGATCATGCCGTTGCGTTCGAGGCGGCGCAAGGTCTGCGTGAGGACGCGTTGCGTGATGCCGTCGAGGCGGCGCTTGATTTCGTTGAATCGGCGTGGTTCGACCAGGACCGCCATCAGCATCATCGACCACTTGTCGGCGATCTGATCGAGGATCGGCCGGCTCGGACAGTCGGACCGGAACACGATGTCGTGCTCGGCGATGGTCCGGTAGACGGCCTCGGAAGTCGCCATAGCGGTATCCTCCACGATCCCTAGGATGCCTGAAGTGCGTTTTTGACGCAGGTCAGAGACAGTTTCACAGTAGGTATACAGCAGGGACCAGAGTCCTGCCAGATACCTAGGAGAAAAGCCATGGGCCACGACGCGTACCAGACCTTGCGGGTCAGCCGGAAGGACGGAGTCGCGCACGTCACGATCGACAACCCGCCGGTCAACGTCCTCAGCGTCGCGGTCATGACCGATGTGCGGCGCCTGCTCACCGCGCTGGCCGGCGACGACGGCGTACGCGTGATCGTGTTCGGCAGTGCGGACCCTGACTTCTTCCTCGCCCACGTCGACATGACCGCCACCCCGGACGCCCTCGCCGAACTCATGGCCGACCTGCCGGACGGCGTCAACGTCTTCCAGGCCGTCGGGGAGCAGCTACGCCGCCAGCCTCAGGTGACCATCGTCAAGCTCGCGGGCAAGGCGCGCGGCGGCGGTGCCGAGTTCGTCGTGGCCGCGGACATGGCCTTCGCGGCGATCGACAAGGCCGGGCTCGGCCAGGTCGAAGCCCTCATGGGCATCGTCCCCGGCGGCGGCGCTACGCAGTACCTCACCGAGCGCGTCGGCCGAAACCGTGCCTTGGAAATCGTGCTCGGTGCCGACCTGATGGACGCCGAGACCGCCGAGCGGTACGGCTGGATCAACCGAGCCGTCCCCGCCGACCAGCTCGACGAGTTCGTCGACCGCCTCGCCGGTAACATCGCCGCGTTGCCCGACGGCGTCGTCGCCGCAGCCAAGCGCACCATCGTCCCCCATGATCATGCTGATGGCCTGGTGCAGGAAAACGATGCTTGGGCCGGGCTCGTATTCCGCCCCACCACGGCACAGCTCATGGGCGCCGGGCTGGCCAACGGTGCCCAGACCCGGGACGGCGAACAGGACCTCGAGGGTCTGTTCCGCAATCTCGCCGGGCAGATGAATAAGCGCCTGTGACAAGCTGAATGCCTTGTCGGTGACAACCAGTCGGTTGACCCGCTGGCACCGGTAAAGGCCCCGGCGGTCTACGTCGGGATTCGTTGCGCGTCGGCGGGTCCGGATGCGGCCGCGGCGCGGTCGAGCAGCTCGGTCAGGAGCGCGCGCTCACCGGGGGAGTAGAGGTCGGTGTCGTCCATGACCGCTTTCAGGGCCACGGCGCGCCAGGCGAGGTCGGGCGGGCTGCTCGCGGCGGCTGTGGTGATCGCCGCGAGGACCGCTTCGCGCAGCCGGTCCGCGAGGGCGGGATCGCGTTCGTCGGGCGGCGTCGCGATGAGGTTCATCGTGACGCCGACGCAGGCGGAGTGCATCATGCTGACCGCCGTGTCGACGCCGACGACGAGGCGGCCGGCCTCCGCGATGCGTTCGACGAGCATGTGGAGCCGCGCCACGCCCTGTTCGGCGGCGGGGTGCCGGTACCCCGGGTTGGGCTGGGCGTACATCAGCAGGTAGTGCGCCGGATTGTCCAGGCCGAACCGGACGTGCAGATCCCACCCGCCGCGCAGGTCGTCGACCGGATCGTCGGACAGCTCCTGGGCCTGTTTGCCCGCGAGGTAGCGCTCGAAGCCGTCCGCGGCGACGGCTTCGAGCAGCCCGTTCATGTCGGAGAACTGGCGGTACAGCGTGGGGGACTGCACCCCCGCGGCCGCGCTGACGGCGCGGGTGGTCACGGCTTCGCGGCCCTGCTCGTAGAGCAGCCGGGTCGCCGCGTCGATGATCCGCCGGCGGACCTCACCTCGTTCGCTCACGTAGCGATGCTAACAGAATCGTGTTGCCAACGGTTGCGTTGGCGTTGATAGTTGTTTAGCGTTAGCGATGACAACTAGGAGAGGTCATGAACAGATCGGTACCGACGCGGATCGTCATCGCGGCGTTCCTGGCCGGGGCCTTGGTGCTCGGCGTTGTCGCGTGCGGCTCCGGCACTGACGCAAGAGACGCCGCCGTCCGCCCGGCGGCGTCCAGCACGGGTGACTCGTCGACGCTGCGCGACCGCACCGAACTGGTGAGGGGGCTGGAGGCGCCCTGGGGGCTTGCGTTCCTTCCTGACCGCTCGGCGCTGGTTTCCCTGCGGCTGTCCGGACGGATCGTCCGCGTACCGGCGGACGGCGGCGAGGCGCAGACCGTGGGCACGGTCCCCGGCGTCCGGACCAGTTCGGAGGGCGGGCTGCTCGGGCTGGCCGCCTCGCCGCGGTTCGCGTCGGACCGCACCGTGTTCGCCTACGTGTCCAGTTCACCCACCAACCGCGTGGTCGCGCTCCGGATCGCCGAGGACTACCGCTCCCTCGACCAGACCCGCGTCCTGCTGGACGGCATCCAGACCGCCGACCGGCACCACGGCGGCCGGCTCCGCATCGGCCCCGACGGCAACCTGTGGATCGGGACGGGCGACGCGTTCGAGCCCGAGAACGCCGCCGACGACAGCTCGCTGAGCGGCAAGATCCTTCGGATTCGCCCGGACGGGTCGATCCCTCGCGACAACCCGTCCGGTACCGCCGTCTACTCCAGTGGACATCGCAACGTCCAGGGCATCACCTTCGCACCGGACGGCACCATGTACGCGTCCGAACTCGGCCACCGCACCTGGGACGAGGTGAACGTCCTCCGCCCCGGGCGGGACTACGGCTGGCCCGAGACCGAGGGCGTCGAGGGTGACACCGGGGA
Source organism: Actinomadura sp. WAC 06369 (assembly GCF_003947565.1). NCBI lineage: Bacteria > Bacillati > Actinomycetota > Actinomycetes > Streptosporangiales > Thermomonosporaceae > Actinomadura > Actinomadura sp. WAC 06369. The sequence continues at coordinate 73,122 of NZ_QHJN01000018.1, forward strand.
ACGGCCGATCGCCACCATCCATCCCGACGAGGCGTCCCCCTCCGGAGTCGCCTACGCGCGCGGCTCGCTGTGGATCGGCGCGCTCGGCGGGCAGCGCCTCTGGCAACTGCCCGTCGAGGGCCGGCGCGCGACCGGACGGCCGATCCCGCACCTGGTCGAGACGTATGGACGTATCCGCACGGTCGAGGCGGCACCGGACGGGTCCCTGTGGATCATGTCGTCCAACACCGACCGCGCCACCTGGGGCGGCACCGACGCGCGCCCCGGCGACGACCGCATCATCCGGATCCAACTCCCCGCACAGAGCCGAGGAGGAGCGCGATGAGCAGCCACGGCGACCAGTTCACCTCCGAACCCGATCTAACACCCGAACGGAAAACGGAGTTCCTCCCCGAATCCACTCGCCGGACGGTGCTCAAAGCCATGGCGGCGACGGCGGCGGGAACGGCCGCGGTCGGGACGGGTGCGGCCGCCGCCCCGGCGGCCGCGGCCGAAACGGCAACGGCCGGGGCCGCCACCGCACCCGCGCAGGCCATCGCCGCCGGGTCGTCGGTGGAAATCTCGCTGAAGATCAACGGGCAAGCGCGCAAGGTCACCTTGGAACCGAGGGTGACGCTGCTCGACGCGTTGCGTGAACGCCTCGGCTTGACCGGCACCAAGAAAGGCTGCGACCGGGGTGAATGCGGAGCGTGCACGGTGCTGGTCGATGGTGAGCGGGTCAAATCCTGCCTGACCCTGGCGGTGATGCAACGCGACGCCGAGGTCACCACGATCGAGGGGCTCGCGGACGGCGGCGACCTGCACCCGGTGCAGAAGGCGTTCATCGAGCACGACGCGTTCCAGTGCGGCGCCTGCACTCCCGGTCAGATCATGTCCGCCGTCGCCTGTATCAACGAGGGCCGTACGGGTTCGGAGACGGAGATCCGCGAGTGGATGAGCGGCAACCTGTGCCGCTGCGCGGCATACCAGAACATCGTCGCCGCCGTCGGTGCGGCCGCCAAGGAGGTACGGCGGTGAGGGCCTTCGGATACACGGCCGCGGGCAGCCCGGCCGAGGCGGTGCGGATCGCCGCCGCCACGCCCGGTTCTACATTCGTGGCGGGCGGCACCGACCTGCTGAACCTGATGCGGGACGGTGCGGAGGCCCACGACCACCTCATCGACCTCAACGCTCTCGACCTCGACGGCGTCGATCTCACCCCCGGGACGCTGCGCGTCGGGGCGCTGGCAAGGATGCGGCAGGTCGCCGAACACCCCGCGGTGCGCCGGGAGTTTCCCGTCCTGTCGGAGGCACTGCTGGCCTCGGCGTCCCCGCAAGTCCGCAACATGGCCGCGATCGGTGGAAACCTGCTGCAGCGCACCCGGTGCGGGTACTTCCGGGACGCCGGCTCGGCGTGCAACAAGCGGACCCCGGGCAGCGGTTGCCCGGCGCTCACCGGACACAACCGGGGACACGCGATCCTCGGCGGCAGCGACCACTGCATCGCCGCACACGCTTCGGACATGGCGGTGGCACTGACCGCGCTGGACGCGTCCGTGCACCTGCTCGGCCCCGGCGGCGAACGGGACGTCCCGGTCGGCGACTTCTTCCTCCTTCCCGGATCGGCGCCCACCCGGGAGACCGCGATGCGCCCGAGCGAACTGATCACCCGGCTGGACGTGCCGCGCACGCCCCTGGCCGCGCGTTCGCGCTACCTGAAGCTGCGCGACCGCGCCACCTTCGAGTTCGCGGTGGTGTCGGTGGCGGCCTCGCTGCGCACCAGGGGCCGCGCGGTCGAGGACGTACGGCTGGCGTTCGGCGGGGTGGGAACGCGTCCGTGGCGCGACGTCCGCGTCGAGGCGGTTTTGCGCGGCCGTCCTCTCAGCGCGGCGTCGATCACCGAGGCGGGACGCGTCCTGGTTCGGGACGCGCGCCCGCGCGAAGGGAACAGGTTCAAGGTCGAACTCGTCCAGCGGGCGCTGGAGAGCGTCCTCGGCGAGCTGGGAGGGGTCCGATGACCGAGCTGGTCGGCCGGGGCGTTGAGCGGGTCGATGGCCGCGCGAAGGTCACCGGCGCCGCCCGCTATGCCGCGGACAACGAGGTGGCCAACCCACTGCACGGATTCCTGGTGATGAGCACCATCGCCCGGGGCGAGGTCACGCAGATCGACACCGGGGCGGCACTGGCGCATCCGGGTGTCGTTCAGGTCTTCACGCACACCACCATGCCGCGGTTCAGGACGGTGCCGGGCTTCCCCTACAACAGGACGTTCATTCCGATCCAGGACGCGCGGATCCACCACAGCGGGCAGCCGGTCGCCTATGTCGTGGCCGAGACCCTGGAGCAGGCACAGGAGGCCGCCACCCTGGTGAAGATCCGCTACCGGACGGAGAAGCCCACCGCACGACTGGAGGACGCGATCGACGAAGCGTTCCTGCCGGACGCTTTCCGCGAGCGGCCCAACGAGGTCGAGCACGGTGACGCCGAAGCGGCGTTCGCGCAGGCCGACGTTCGGATCCAGCAGACCTACACCAGCCCGATGCAACACCACCACCCGATCGAACCGCACACCACCACCGCCGTCTGGGACGACGGCGGCCTCACGCTGTACGAAAGCGCGCAGGGCGTGATGCTCACCCGGATGGCGGTGACGAACGCCTTCAGGGATGCCGATGGCAACGCTCCCGATATCCGGATCATCTCGCCCTACCTGGGCGGCGGCTTCGGCGCCAAGGGACCCACCTATCCGCACACGCTGCTCACCGCCGCGGTGGCGCGGGAGCTCGGCCGCCCCGTGAAGCTCGTGCTGTCGCGCGCGCAGATGTTCACGTCCACTGGTCACCGCGCCGAGTACCGCCACCGCATCCGGCTCGGCGCCACGCGGCGCGGCGAGCTGACCGCCCTCGTCGACACCTCGACGGCACAGGTGACCCGCACCGACGAGCGCGTCTTCAACACCAGCGACTCCGCCCTCAACCTCTACACCTGCCCGAACATCCACGTGCGACAGATGGGCGTGCGGCTGGACCTGCCTACCTCCAGCTACATGCGCTCACCGGAGACCACCGCGCACTTCGGCCTGGAGACCGCGCTGGACGAACTGAGCTACGAGCTCGGCATCGACCCCGTGGAACTGCGGACACGCAACCACCGCACCGTCATCGACCCCAACACTGGCGAGCCCTACGAGAAGCACCTGCTGGAGTGTTACCGGGTGGCCGCCGAGGCGTTCGGCTGGTCGCGCCGCAACCCCGAGCCGGGGGCGACCAGGGACGGCGACGAGTACGTCGGCTGGGGCATGGCCACCGAGACCCACACCTACTCGGCGAACCCGTCCCAGGCGCAGATCGTGATCGGCGTGAACGGGCGGGCGACCGTCCGGGCCGCCACCCAGGACATCGGCACCGGCACCTACACCGTGCTCACCCAGGTCGCCGCCGACGGGCTCGGCATGCCGCTCGGCCACGTCACCACGCTGCTCGGCGACACCGCCTTTCCCAACGCGTCCCTGTCGGCGGCGTCGGCCACGATGGCCAGCGTGGTCGGGCCGGTCTCCGATGGCGCGGAGCAGGCACGCAAGGCCGTGATCGAGCTCGCCGTCGCCGACCCGCGCTCCCGGCTGCACGGCGTGCCCGCCGAGAACGTCATCGTCGAAAACGGCCACCTGTTCGCGCGCGGCGACCGCCGCCGGAGGGACAGCTACCATGCCGTCATGGCTCGCCATGGCGGCGAGATCCGGGTGCTCGGCAGCAAACCCAACACCGGCGGGCACACGTTCGGCGCGGTGTTCCTGGAGGTCCGGATCCGACCACGACTCGGCAGCATCCGCGTGAGCCGGGTCGTGACCGCCTACGACCTGGGACGGGTCCTCAACCGCCGGACCGCGCACGGCCAGGTCACGGGCGGCGTCACCTGGGGCATCGGCTTCGCGCTGCTCGAGCAAACGATGGTGGACCCGAACACGGCGCGCGTGGCCGACCCCAGCCTGTCCGGCTATCTGGTGCCGGTGAACGCCGACACGCCCAAGCTGGAGGTCATGTTCGTGGACCGCCCCATCGGCGACAGCGAGGCACTGGGCGCCCGGGGCTTCGGCGAGACACCGGGGACGGGTGTACCCGCGGCCATCGGCAACGCGATCTACCACGCCACCGGACGCCGCCTCCGCGACGTCCCCTTCACCCGGGACAAGCTCCTCTGACCGCAGGCCCCGGCGCAAGCCGACCCTGGGCAACGCGGTTCGGCCCGGGGCAGGGACTGATTGATCCAGCCAAAACGGTCGTGGAAGGGCCTCGCGAACGTCGAACTCGCACCGCCGACTGGGGCGTCTGGTTCAACCACCGGTTCTGAACAGCACGATCGGCGACATCCCACCCGCCGAACACCATTCCCGACCGGCGGCTGGAGTCAGCCATAGGCCCTTGCTGTTGTCGGCGGCCCCAATGCGGCAAGTGATCTACAACGTAAAGGGGTCCGGTTGGGTCACAAACCTTCGAGGGCGGCTGCCCACCTTGGCGTCTCGGGACGCTAGGTCGTCTGCACCGGGTCGGGGCTGGGTCAAGTTGATCGGCGTTCGATGACGTGGACGCTGGGGCGGAGGGTGGAGAAGTCTTCGGGTTCGCCGTCGAGGGAGCGTTGCAGGGCGTGGGCGAGGTCGGCTCCGAGGGAGCCGCTGTCGAGGGCGACGGTGGTCAGGGGAGGCACGGCGAAGGCGGCGGCGGGGATGTCGTCGGAGCCGATGACCGCGAGGTCGTCCGGGGCTGAGAGGTCGATGGCGCGCATTCCTGCGAGGAGGGCGAGTGCGACCTCGTCGTTGTAGGCGCAGACGGCGGTCGGAGGGGCGGCGGCGTTGCGCCATTGCGACACCGTTCGTGCGGCCTGGTCGGCGTCGAGGGGGACGGGGGCGGCGAGCGGGGGTGCCAGGTCGGCGGC